>VBJK01000050.1 GCA_005879655.1 Chloroflexota bacterium
CATTCATCCTCGCTATCAACAATGGGTTACGCGCAATTTGCGCTTGCTGGCACGCAACGGCTATTTACAGGAGCAGCATGGAAGCTTCAAGCGCGAGAAGCCACTGCCGGGCAGGCTGCTTGACGAATGGCAGGTGGTGTACCAACAGGCAGCCGCCAGACTGACAGACCCAACGCTGCTTGCGGCGGGTTGGCACAAACGCTTTCCTCTCATGCCAGCTCAAAGCATGGAGAACCTGAAGTCCGTGCTCACGGAAGAACTGCACTCAGCAGAGATCTATCTCTCCAGCGAGATACGAGAGGCATATCGTATCTTCCATACAAGCAATACCATGCTGCAAATACTAATGCAAGAGGTGGTAGCGTTGACTAAAGAGGACGAGACGCTGCATATCTTAGAAATAGGAGCAGGCTTTGGCACTGCAACGGCCTATCTCTTGCCCATATTACCATCATCACGTACAGCATATAGCTATACAGATATTTCTACTTATTTCCTCCAGGAAGCTCAGGAGAAATTTGCAGCGTACCCATTTGTCACATATCAATTACTTGACATAGAGAAAAATCCCCAGGCCCAGGGGTATGAGATGCAGCATTTCGATGTCATCATTGCGGCCAGTGTCTTGCATGCCACGGCCAACATTGCCCAAAGCCTGGGACATGTACGTAGCCTCCTCAAGCCACATGGCCTCCTTTTGTTATTAGAAGAGACAAAGTTCCATCCCATCTTCGACCTGACAATGGGTCTACAGCAGGGTTTTGACCGTTTTGCAGATACAGAACTGCGGCAGGCTCACCCCCTGCTCACACGGGATATGTGGTATGAGGTGCTCACGCAACAAGGGTTTTCCTCAGCAGCGATCTTAAACAAAGCGGGAACGCTCAACGAGTTCTTTGGCTTTGATATTGTACTGGCTCAAGGTCCTACCACCGTTGCACCGCTGAGCTTGACGGAGTTGTATGAGCACCTGAGAAGCAAATTGCCAGCATATATGCTCCCATTGAGCATTATCCCGTTAGAGACACTGCCACTAACCGCCAATGGCAAGGTAGACCGCCAGGCGTTACCTCATCCTCTGTTGCAGTCGCAAAAGCCTGCAAGTAGCACAAGGGCCGCCCGTACTCCACTAGCGAAGCGCCTCGTCGAGATGTGCAGGAAGCTACTCAACATTCGTCATGTAGGAGTTGAAGATAATTTCTTGCAGCTAGGGGGAGACTCTCTGCTAGCCATAAAGTTACTCACGCAGGTACAAACGGCCTTCGGAGTTGAAGTGCCTGCTCGGATCATGTTTAAAAAACCAACACTAGAGGCTCTTGCTGAGGTAATTGAACAGTATACAACTGCACTTATGTCTGCCTCCGTCTCTCCTCCTGGCCTGGGGCATGGTCTGGAGGTGTCTCTGCCCCAGGTTGTGCCAGCACCTAGTCAGATGTACCAGCTATTTCCGATTACTGAGACACAACAAGCCTACTGGATTGGGCGCAATACGGTATTTGAGTTGGGCAATGTGGGCAATCACTGCTACGTTGAGGTTGAAGCTCTTGAGTGGAACATGGCACGTGCACTGCTGGTCCTAGAGCGTTTGATCCAACGACATGCTATGCTGCGTGCAGTGATCTTGCCCAAAGGAGAGCAACAGATCCTAGAGCAAGTCCCCCCCTCCTGTATTGAGTACATCGATCTACAGAGACTTCATCAACAGCATCAGGATGAACAACTGCTACATATCCGTCGTGAGATAGATCACCATGTGTATCAGGTCGAGCGATGGCCAGCATTCGTGGTGCGTGTCTCGCATTTACATGAGAAGCGTGTCAGGATACATGTCAGTGTAGAAGCGGTCTTTGCAGATGCCTGGAGTATGTTCCTGCTGGTACAGGAATTTGTACACTTATATCACGAACCGGAAGCGTCTTTGCCTCCCTTAGAGCTTTCTTTCCGCGATTACGTTCTCGCTAAAGCACAATTACAGGCCAGTGAACTCTACGAGCGCTCACGAGACTATTGGCTGGCGCGTATCCCGACGTTACCAGCTGCACCCGATCTGCCACGTACAAGCGATACAGCGTCATTGTCTCGCCCGCGTTTCGTGCCGCGCAATGGGCGCATGGAGGCGGCGCAGTGGCAACGCCTCAAAGCTCGTGGCGCACAGGCCGGGCTGACCCCCTCTGGCATTCTGCTTGCAGCCTTTGCAGAGGTGCTCGTCGTCTGGAGTAAAACGCCACACTTCTGCATCAATCTGACCCTCTTTAACCGCTTACCCTTGCACGAGCAGGTCAATGAGATCGTGGGCGATTTCACCTCATTGCTCATCTTGGAGATTGACAATGCAGCCACGGACCTCTTTGAGCAGCGGGCCAGACGCTTACAAGAACGACTGTGGCAGGATGCTGATCACCGTCTGTATAGCGGGGTGCATGTCCTACGGGACCTAGCACGCCAGCATGGCAGTGCTACGCAGGCACTCATGCCCGTGGTCTTTACCAGTGTCTTAGGTCAGCAGACGGCTCTGACCCATCCTACTCCCTGGCAGGAAATCGTCTATTTCGTCACACAAACGCCCCAGGTCTGGCTTGATCATCAAGTGATGGAGCAAGTAGGGCATCTAGTCTTTTACTGGCATGTTGTCGAGGAGCTTTTCCCAGCAGGTCTTATTGATGACATGTTCGCGGACTATACACAATTGCTAGATAGACTTGCAATGGATGAAGCGGCCTGGCAAAGCCACTCACGCGAGCTAAACTCGACTTCACAGCCCACTCAACATACAGCGGCCAATGGGCAAGTCAGTTGCTATAGACCTCGTCATGCTACCTTACTACTACAAGAGCCTGGCAGTGGCGCAAGAGTCGCTCAGACCCCGACAGAGAAAACTCTTTCTCACCTATGGTGTGAGATGCTCAACCTGAGCATTGTGACGGTTGAAGAGAACTTCTTGCAGCTAGGAGGAGACTCCTTGCTAGCGATCAAGCTGCTCGCACGTGTACAAGCGACCTGCAATGTAGAAGTATCGCTGCAAGCCTTTTTTAAAAACCCGACGATCTCGGCCCCGGCTAAGGTAATCGAACTATACCAGGTCAACCAGCGAGGAGAGGATCAATCTTGCGAGGATGTACAAGTACTATCTGGCTCTGCATCCTCATTAGAAGAGGAGGGGATCGTATGAGTGTTCTCGAATTCATGGCTAGTCTTGCCACCCAGGGTGTGAAGATCTGGACCGACGATGGGCACCGACTCCGTTATCGTGCCCCTAAGAATGTAATGACTGCATCTTTACTAGCAAAACTTAGGGAATATAAAGCGGAGCTGCTAACGATCCTGTCTCAGCATCATGGGAATGGTCTGGAGGCGTCTCTGCCCCAAGTTGTGCCAGCACCGACTCAGCTGTACCAGCCGTTTCCGATTACTGAGACACAACAAGCCTACTGGATTGGGCGCAATACGGTATTTGAGTTGGGCAATGTGGGCAATCACTGTTACGTTGAGCTTGAAGCTCTTGAGTGGAATATGACACATGCACTGCTGGCTTTACAACGTTTGATCGCACGACATCCTATGTTGCGTGCAGTGATCTTGTCCGATGGAGAACAGCAGATCCTGGAGCAGGTTCCTCCTTACTGTATCGAGTGCATTGATCTACAAGGACTCACGCAGCCCGATCAAGAGAGACAATTGCAGCGTATCCGTGATGAAATGGGCCACTATGTGTATCAAGTTGAGCAATGGCCAGCATTCACCATGCGTGTTGCTCGCTTGCACAAGCGGTGTTTCAGAATACAAGTGAGTATGGAAGCGCTCTTTGCTGATTCTTGGAGTATGCTTTTGCTGATACAAGAATTTGTGCACTTGTATCACGAACCGGAGGCATCATTGCCTCCCCTGAACCTCTCTTTCCGCGATTATGTTCTCGCTGAAGCACAATTACAGGCCAGCGAACTCTACGAGCGCTCACGAGACTATTGGCTGGCACGTATCCCGACGTTACCAGCTGCACCCGATCTGCCACACGCAAGCGATGCGGCGTCACTGTCCCGACCGCGTTTCGTGCCGCGCAATGGGCGCATGGAGGCGGCACAGTGGCAACGTCTCAAAGCACGTGGCGCACAGGCCGGGCTGACCCCCT
>VBJK01000551.1:0-1386 GCA_005879655.1 Chloroflexota bacterium
TAGTGATGTGGAGAGTGAGTTTGAACTTTGACGAGAGGAACATTGAACTCGAAGAATGGCTTGGCGAATGGATTGAGAAAAAAGATGTAGGACCGTAGGTCCTAGGAGAGGCGGCATGTGAGTTGTTTAGCAATGAAGCATGATATGATTACTGTCAGGCTACATTCTTTTGTATCTCTTATAGTTCGTAACCAGAGATGTGCCGGGCCGGGCCAGATTCGGGCAGACCGGCCCGGCCCGAGACCGACCGAGCCCGAAATGTCGGGCTCGGTCGGTCTCGGGCTTCTGTATCCTCGGGCTCGGTCGGTCTCGGGCCTACATATGTTCGGGCTCGGGCTTGGCCCGGCCCGGACCGAGTTTGGCCCGAAAAATATGTAGAAATATGAATATTGCAGATCGTAATTGTTGTAGCATGACAGAGAGTTTAAATTACAGAAATGCATCAATTGTCAGGCTACAATCACGCAATCAATTGAATCAACTGTCAAAGTCTCATTATAACTTGACAAGCAAGATTAAATGCAGTATTCACAGATCCATTTTAAATATTTTTCCATATTATGCCGCAATTCTCGCAGTTCCTTAATCGAAAGATCCCTATATCGCATATGTCTATTTCACAGCCTCTTACTCTCCGTGTTCTTCGATCAGGATCTTCCGACTTGTCGTTTCCTGTTTCCTCGACGCTGTTCTATATGCGTATCCAGTAATATGAACATTAACACCGAAGTTGACTTCTAAATTCCAAGGTTATATGATTTCGCAATCCGGTATTTAGACTTCTCATTATTAAATGACATACTAAAAATAGAGTCTCTTGGCATCGATAAAATAATAACGATCGAAATAACTTTTCGCTTATAAATTGCTAGCGAATAAATTATTACAGGTTATCGAAAAACTAACGAACGAACCATCATTCGACACAGTCACTAACTTTGTATATATATATAAGTCATAATAACTTTCGATATCTATCAATATGGATTCTGAAGAAATTTTTCCTTTTGATTCTTCTTCTCAATTTGAAGTGCTTGCGAATATTTCAGACTCTTCATCAACATCAGTTTTCAATGCGGCATCGTCTTCTCTGTCCTTTCCACCCTCACTCACTGCATCTTTGGAAGACATTTTCATTATTATCACCAAAGATCCTGTTACCACAGCATGTGCACGAAATATATTAGAAGTATATCACTGAACTTCAAGTATTAATTATTATAGAGACGTATCAAATGAGTGATTTTAGATGAATTTGAAGTTCAACAAAAAGATGTCTGAAAAGCGTTTCACGAAGCAGTTGATCTCAAGAAGAATAAATCAATAATCATCTGCAAGACATGCTCAAAAGTTTATGATCATTCTCGAGTTAAATCGAATAGCAGT
>VBJK01000551.1:1473-1816 GCA_005879655.1 Chloroflexota bacterium
GCTGCATGCAATTGGCCATTCGTTATATTCGACAATAAACACTTTCAACACTTTCTGCAACGAGCTTTTTCTGATCACAATCCTTCAGGTCGTAAGCAGATAAAAAATCTGTTGAAAAAAGCGGCGGACACTGCGAGAAAGGAGATTAGATCTCGATTTGCCTCATCCAGCTCACGAATTAGTTTAGCACTCGATTGCTGATCTAGTTCCAATTCTTACAATTTTATGGGTATGTATCTGAGGATGTAGCCTGATAAGCGCACTTGAATCGAAGATCTAAAGCGTTTGTCAGGCTACATCCTGTTTTCTCATGTAGCTGGCTAATATTAGCGATTACTTCACA
>VBJK01000103.1 GCA_005879655.1 Chloroflexota bacterium
GATCCACAGCAATGCCGCCCAACTTAACAACCAGAGAAAGGATAAAGCGATCAAGGCTAGTAAAGGAATCAGAACAGCAGCACCCTGTATCTCCCATAAGCGAGGAACCTGTACAATAAACTCAATAAGAACAAGCCATGCAGGCGGAGGAAAGCCTCCCGCTGTCCATAATAGAAAAATGGCAACACAAACAAGACCCATCCAGGCTACATAACGTAACCTTGGATGGGCAATATAAATGCTCCTGAGATCTTCCAGCATGCTGCGATCCTCTCAATACACCTGATCAGTCAGACGCTGTACAGGCAAAGGACAACGTTGTCTTGCATAAACTGAACACCATTATGCGGGTTCAGATGAGCCTGCTTCCATGGTTTGCACATAGAGTTGGCATACTACCTGTTGAGCTTCATCAACACCAATATGGTGTGCTAATGTATCTTGATAGCCGCCAATATGGTCCATGCGAGTATGAATAAAAGCGTGGCGGGCTGTTCCTAGATTAAGCCCTGACAAGCCGCGTTGCATTGACTCCATCTCTAATTCGATCTTTTGGCGTAGTAAGGCTACTTCACTCTGACACATAATGAAACGGTCCCTTCTCGCTGCTGAGAGCGTCTAACTGAACAATTATCCTATAATACTTGTTGTCTCCTTCTAGGCGAGAGAGCAACTTCCTTGCGCAGCACTCTACTATTGGCAAGTATAAACGGGTCAGCTTACGAACGACTCCCAAGACACTTCCATGTAACACAAGTAGTGCCATGATCGTGCCAACAGAACGGATAAATCCATACCCATCAAACGTGTATCTGTCCTCAAGACAGATGCTGTCAGGGACAGACCTATTAGCCATTTCTTGCCAGATATTGCAGATAACCGAGATCATCTCTGCCATTATCCCTTAAATAAGACCTCACAATCTTTAAGACTCACACCTCGTCACAAGAATTTTTCTGAAATGTAGAAGATTGTCTTATACGTCTTATACTGATGTCTTATAATTCTGCTTAGCGCTAAGAACAAAATAAAGAAGACACAGCTGAAGCGAAGGTTGTGACACAACTTTTAAGATAAACTCATCCATCATAGCTAGATTGTAAGCCAGAATATGCTGACCGCTGTATGAAGTAGAAAGAAGGTATACTGATGAGCCTATCACGTATTGGTTTTCTCTTAATGCAGACTGTTATCGCAATGCTTGGCTTGTATTATATATTGCTGTCTTTATTCTATATTCATCTAATATGGCAAATATCTCCTTTAATATCTTAACACAAAATTAAGGCTTGTTCAATGATAACGATTCAAGTCCCCGCTGCTAGCTTTCTCAGCGCAGGCGGCGCTGAGAAAGCTAGCAGCGGGGACTTGAATCGTTACATCTTCTGCTGTCCGCTGTCTTACGCACCTGTGATGGAGATCTTCACATACACAGAAGTGATATAATTTGCATATACTACGGGACAGAAGCTGAGTAAAGAGTGTATTTTTGGCAAAAGCATTGTTCTTCAGAATACACCTTACCTTGGCGTTAGTAGTATTTTTTCATGTGTTGGATATATAAAAAGAGAGAATAGTTGTATGCAAGAGCTTCGCATTGAGCGCTGGGCGCACGCGTTAGTACATTATTCACTGAATGTTAAAGCGGGTCAGAAGATCGCCATTCAGGCAACCACTCTAGCAACACCATTGCTCGAAGCAGTCTATACAGAGGTCTTGCGTGCTGGTGCATATCCAATTCCGGTGATTACTATAGAGGGGCTTGACGAAATCATGTTGCGCAGGGGCAATGACGAACAACTGGCCCTGCCGTCACTAGTGCAACAGGCGCTGGCTGAACAAGTTGATGCGCGCCTCATGATTGCTTCCAGTAGCAATACCCGCGCCCTTAGTGGCATAGCGCCAGAGCGCATCACCAAACGCAATCAGTCCTTTAGCAATTTACGATCGATCTGGCAGCGGCGGGAACAAGCGGGCCAGTTTCGTTGGTGTGTAACGCTCTATCCTACTAATGCCTATGCGCAAGATGCGGATATGTCTTTGCACGAATTTGAGGAGTTTGTTTTTGATGCCTGTTTCCTCAATGATCCTGATCCCATAGCTCGCTGGCAAGAGCTTTCCTCACAGCAGCAGCGCTTGGTTGATGTGCTGAAAGGACGCAAAACGGTTCATATCGTGGGAGAACGGACCGATCTTACACTCTCTATTCAGGATCGCATCTTTATTAACAGTGATGGCAAGCGCAATTTCCCTAGCGGCGAGGTATTTACCAGCCCGGTTGAGGATAGTGCTGACGGACACATCCAATTCGATATTCCTTCGTCGTATGACGGACGTGCTATAGAAGGTGTCCATCTCGTTTTCCGTAAAGGGAAAGTTATCGAGGCCAGTGCGCGCCAGGGCGAGGAATATCTGTTGAAGGCGTTAGAGCAGGATGCTGGTGCCAGTTATCTTGGTGAATTTGCCTTTGGCAACAACCCGCGTGTCAACCGTGGCACCAGAAATATCCTCTTTGATGAGAAGATGTGTGGCACGGTTCATCTGGCCCTTGGCAATAGCTATACCGAGACCGGTGGCCTCAACAAGTCTGCGCTCCACTGGGATATGGTCTGTGACCTGCGCACAAAAGGTGAAGTCTGGGTTGACGATATGCTCTTCCTTAAAGATGGCCAGATCGTTGTCTAGGCTTCTTTCTCAGAATGAGATAGAGAAGATGGATGTGGAAAAATTGGGCCTCCAATTTTTCCACATCCATCTTCTCTATCTCATTCTGTTGTAAAGACGCAAAACTTGTCACATCTCGTTTTATAGCTTAGAATAAAGGCATACAGAATCAGACACAATAACAACTAGTATTTTCTTGGAGGCCACTGTTGGAGCAGGAACTGGTAAGCCATTTTACAACAATTGAAGATGTACAGAAAGCAATGTTTAGCCACAGTTATATTGCTGATCGTAGCCTGGCAACGGCGGTTTTTCTGGCTCTCAAACGACGTAAGCCATTGCTCTTAGAGGGGGAACCGGGGGTTGGCAAGACTGAGATTGCAAAGGTACTGGCCGCAATTCTTGATACAAAGCTGATACGTTTACAATGTTACGAGGGTATTGACGTAAGCACTGCTGTATACGAGTGGAATTACACACGCCAGATGCTGCATATTCGGCTCATGGAGGCCAGTGGGACCAAACATGAGGAAGAAATAAAAGAAATTTTTGGTCCCGATTTTTTAATTCGGCGTCCTTTGCTCCAGGCGATTGATCCCGCCAATGCTCGCCCTCCCGTCTTGCTTATTGATGAGCTAGATAGGAGCGATGAAGAATTTGAGGCGTATCTGCTTGAATTGCTTTCCGACTTTCAGATCACTATTCCTGAAATAGGTACCATCAGTACAGAAGAGCCACCATTCGTGATTATCACGTCCAACCGCACGCGCGAGATTCACGATGCTTTGCGTCGCCGCTGTCTCTATTATTGGATCGATTTTCCGACACTGGAGAAAGAGTTTGCGATTGTGCGCGCACGCATGCCGGAGGCATCAGAACGTTTGGCGCGGCAAGTCTGCACGTTTGTACGCGAGCTACGTAGTATGGACCTGTATAAAGCTCCTGGTGTTGCGGAAACGTTGGACTGGATCAGTTCTTTACTGGCGCTGCACCAGCTAGAACTGGTCGAGGGGTCAGTACGCGATACTCTGGGTGCATTACTCAAGTATCAGGATGACGTGCTTAAGGTCGGTAACAGCGATATAGGCAAGATACTACAAAAGATACGGGGTTTGTAAGGGTATGAGTGTAGAGCCACCGGGCAATGAGCACCACCAAGCAGGACTTAGCATGCGCCCTAGTGATATCGAGCGGGGTGAGCGTCTACTCTATCGCCTGACGGAATTTGGTCGTCTGCTCTGGGAAGCAGGGATCTACGTGGGACCGCGACAGATGCTCGATCTGGTTGAGACGCTCAAGTATATCGACCTGACTGTGAAAGAGGATTTTTATAATACACTCAAGTGTTGTTTGCTCACGAGGCATGAGCAGGAAGCGATATTTGACCAGATGTTTCACTACTTCTGGTTTGTGCGCGATAACCCCAATAAAAAGGCAAAAGAGAAAAAAGGGGCCGTCAAACGTGAAGAGCGACGCTTGCGCCTGCCACCCTCAGAACGTAAACGCTTAGCTGAGCATATGAACACGAGCGATGTGCGCAATGAGATACGCAATGATCCACGTCAGACTGAACGCCGTCGTTACCAGGACGATCAGGATGCTGATCAAGAAGATGACCAGGGCGATCCACAGGGTACAGCATATAGCACTATCGAGAAACTACGCAAAAAAGATTTTGAGGATTATAGCTGGGATGAGGTACAGGAAGCTAAACGCCTGATGGCGGAGATGCGTTGGCATCTGGGGATGCGACCCACCAGACGTAAAGCGCCAGCACGTCGCGGTGGATATCTGGATATGCGCCGTATGGTGCGACGCAATCTGAAGTATGGTGCAGAGATGATCGAGCTGACACGGCGTGAGATCAAGATGAAGCCGCGCCCCCTGGTGATCATCTGCGATATCAGTGGCTCAATGAGTCTCTACTCACGCCTGCTCCTGCATTTCATCCATACTATTTCAAATGGTTTGCTCAATGTCGAAGCATTTGTCTTTGGCACACGGCTCACACACGTTACGCGGCAATTGAAAAAGCGCGACGTGGATGATGCTGTCCGCGATGTGTCCAAAGCGGTACAAGACTGGTCGGGGGGGACGCGCATCGGCGATGCGTTACACTACTTCAATCAGCATTGGGCAAGGCGTGTTCTTGGTCGTGGTGCTGTGGTTCTGATTATCAGCGATGGTTGGGATCGCGGAGATGCCAGCGTGCTACGCGTAGAGATGGATCGCCTCCAACATAGCTGCCACCGCTTAATCTGGCTCAATCCGCTCCTGGGTTCGCCAGACTACAGGCCCTTGACGATTGGCATGAAAGCCGCCCTGCCTTTTGTTGACGATTTTCTGCCCGCTCATAATCTGAATAGTCTGATTCATCTGGGCAATATCCTCTCGTCCATCGACGATAGCCGCCCGGTACGCAGTCCTGTTGCACGACGTAAAGCAGTAGAAGCATGGACAAGGCGCAATAATTCATCTGGTATGTGATACTGAAGAAGAGGTATAAGCATGCGTGACGTATTACCTGATATAGAGAAATGGCGTGCTCGTGGGGAAAAAGTTGCAATTGCAACAGTCGTGAGTATGGTGGGTTCTGCGCCACGGCGGCCAGGGGCCAAATTGGCAGTGAGTGAAACAGGCGAGCTAGCGGGTTCAGTGAGTGGTGGTTGTGTCGAACCGGCGGTGATCCATGCGGCAATGCAGGTGATCAAGAACGGCGAGCCACAGCTGCTTGAATTTGGTATCTCGGAAGAAGATAATATAGAACAAATTGGCTTGGCCTGTGGTGGGACGATCCACGTCTTTGTTGAGCGCCTGGATTGGTAGCGAAGAAGCTGAGACGCTAACGTAAAGGGGAATATGTTGTATGAGCAAGCTCTATGAAGAACTCAAAGCAATGCTAGCTCAGGAAAAAGGAGTTGCCTTAGCAACAGTAGTGCGTGGTCCAGAACATGTTGGTGCCAAACTCCTTGTCTTTCCTGACCAGACTGCCCGTGGGACACTCGGTTCTGGCACGCTTGATCAAGCCGTGATCCCTGTCGCGGAAGGAGCTATCTGGCAAGCCAAAGCGCATATCCAATCCTTTACAGTTGAATGCGCCACAACTGCTCAGACGTTCGATGTCTTTATCGAAGGTTTTCCTCCTCCTCCAACCCTGATCATCGTAGGCGCGGGACACATTGCAATTCCCCTAATGACCTTTGCCAAAACGCTGAATTATCGCGTCGTAGTTATCGATGCGCGTGCTGCTTTCGCTACGCGTGAGCGTTTTCCTCACGCAGACGAATTGATTGTGGCTTGGCCAGATCACGTACTGGAGAAAATGGACCTGCATCCGTCTACATCAGTAGTAGTACTAACGCATGACCCGAAATTTGATGAACCGACACTCAAAGTCGTACTTGTGCGGCGTGTTGGCTATATAGGGGCCATCGGTAGCCGCAAGACAAGTGTACAGCGGGCAGAGCGTTTGAGGCAACAGGGGATCACTGCTGAACAGCTCCGCCGTATTCACGGACCAATTGGCCTCAATATTGGTGCAAGCTCGCCAGAGGAGATAGCTCTAGCAATTATCGCTGAAATCGTTGCAACGTTTCATGGCAAAGATGCTACAACAGTACTGGATTGGACGTAAAGGGTAACTTTCTGTAACTTCTTCTTGCTTCATTCGTCAATGCTGTTAAGAGCGTTTCAATGGTCTAAGCTTTTGAACATATTAATCAATAAAAAAGTGAAACGATTGTGATGCGCTATGATAACAATTACGGACATTCATCTAGAAAAGGATAGGATATGGCAGATAACTCCGCCGAGCGCAATGATCCAAGGCAAGCACCTTTCTCAAGAACAGCAAACCAGCATGAGCAGGGGAAGTTGATCATTGGCAGCTTTAAAGATCAACCACAAGTGGGACAACGACAGCATCACCAGTATCCGCCGGGGCAACAGGCGCAACAGCAGGTTCCACCAGCAGCTGCATATGCTAATGTGCAACAAAGCGCATCTTCCCAGGCGGAGCGTCGGCGTGGGCCAAGAAGACGCAGTCGTGGCTGTCTCATTGCCACCATTGTTGTACTGGTACTTGCCTGCATTCTTGGTAGTCTGGTAGTGAGCACAACACAACGTGTGCTGGCTTTTGGCTCGGCGATCTCTACACAAGCGCCACTCAGTACCCAGAATAACTATATGAATACTAGTGAGCGCACAAACCTGCTGGTCATGGGCTTTGGTGGTGTAACACATGATGGAGCCTATCTGACGGACTCAATGATCGTTATCAGCTTGCTGCCGGGGAGCCATCATACATCACTCATCTCCACACCACGCGATCTAATAGTACAGGTTCCCGAAGGCTCTGGCAGATATGGCAAGATCAATTCGGTCTATGAATATGGCTCCAACTTTGGCAAAGATCGTGTAGCTGGTGGCGATGCAGCCGCAAAAAAAATTTCAGCGGTAATAGGCTTGCCTGTCCAATATTGGATGATGATTGACTTTATAGGCTTCAAGAAAGTGATTGACGCTATTGGAGGCGTAGATGTCAGCATCCCTACCACCTTTAATGCGTGCTATCCGAAGAACGATGATGCAGCGAAAGATGCGAGCTGGATCAAGGTCCAATTCAACAAGGGAGTAGAGCACATGAATGGTGCAAGGGCAATCCAGTATGCCCGTGCGCGTGAGCCAATGGAAGTGTGTGGACTGGGAAAGTCGCAGAATTTCGCAGAACTCACCGACTTTGGGCGCTCTGCTCGTCAACAGATTATCATCAAAGCTGCCCTGGCTCAAGTAAAACAGATAACGACCTGGCCTAAGCTGCTAGATGCTATGGATGCTCTACAGCAGACAATTTACACAAATCTGTCCCTAGCGGATCTGGCGCAGTTCTCGTTGAAAATGGATCTGAATGATCCGCACGCGGCCCGTGTTGGTTTAAGCCTCCGCAATGTGCTTGAAGAAGATCATGCTTACAACCTTCATCCAGCTGGCAACGATTGGAATGTGATCGCTAACTACGTCAAGCAAAATTTGTATAACTAAGTAAGCTCATGTAATTAGTCTCGTCGCTTTTGTAAAAGTATTGCCTAGACGAGCCGTTCAGGCCAATCTAGGCAATTTTCTATGTTTCGTGCCAGACAGAAGTCGTTAACGGGCGTCCAGTGAAAAGCATCAACCAGTGGTATAATAAGCGGAGAGTAGAGCTACAAAAGCAGCTTGGGTAGACAGGGACTACAGCGCGCATAGAGAAGATCACCAACAAACGCAACCGCCGTATTTGGAACTATATCATGTAGTCAGGGCTACTAGTGATTCGCTTATCAACTTTCTCTAATGATCGATAAACCTTTCTAATTTCTGAGGGACATGCACACACTCTATATATAGCTAGCATCGAGGGTATGAATTTATGGAAAACCTACAAAATATGCGCCGTCTCATTGGTGGTATTTATCGCATCGGTCAGATAATAACCACATCCAGTATCCTCTTGTTCTGTACAGCAGAGAATCGCAACACCAATGACGTGGTAGGGCTTTTCGTGATCGAGTTTCCTCCGACGATGCCTGCTGCAAGTATAGAAAGGCTGTTGGAACCACTACGGGTACGCAGTAGCATGCAGTCTCAACACGTGCTTCATATCCATAATTGTGGGATCGAAGGGCATCGCATGTATATTGCTACAGACCCGCCCCATGGTCTGACTTTGCGCTATGTAATGGACAATGAATATATCGATATAGCACGCTCATTGGAACTCATTAAGCAAGTGGCTAATGGGGTGAATGATCTTCACGAAAGGGGACTTGTTGGCTTAGATCTCCGTCCTCAACTTATTACCGTAGATACGCTTGGAGTTTGTGATCATGTGCAGGTTGATGACATCGGGCTGCGCTCTCTGCTGCTTTCATCCGGTTATGCGTACAGCCAGCAAACAAACGATATAAGCTATATCGACCCGCGTTATGTACCACCGGAATACATGAACCAGGGTCAGGTGGGTGCCGGTAGCGATGTCTATCAGTTAGGTATTCTCTTGTTTGAACTCGTTGCCGGGCGCTTACCATTTGTGGGAAGAACACCTGCTGATACTGGCGTGTTACAGAGTACTGAGCCAGTGCCCCGTTTGGCAGATTATGCGCATGATGCTCCTGATGTACTGCAAACCATTCTTGAATGTGCGATGGCAAAACAACAGAGTAAGCGCTTTGCCAATGTAAAGGCGTTGCTCAGAGCACTGGAAAATGTGGAGCTTCATGGTGATAAAGCCGTATCGGAGCCGATAGACAGAGGGCAAAAGTCGAGTGTTGCCTTAACCTCAGAGATGCCCTTATTAGACGATGTCGCGCTACGGGCAACACTAATAGACAAACCCGAACACACAGTTACAGCGGTGCATACGCTCGCTCAGGATATCGTCATCGAGCCTGGTGTTCTGGCCTATCTCTACCATGAGAAGTCAGGACAGCCACCACAGCGCATTCTTATCAAACAGAAAGAGGCTACTATTGGTCGCACCGACCCGAAGCGAGACTACAAGCCCGATATCGATTTGAGCGATATTGATCCTGAAATGACAATCTCGCGCCAACATGCTCGTATTCGCTGTAAAGAAAACTTATTCTATATTGAGGACTTAAAAAGCCGTAATAAAACACGGCTGGGTGAGTTGGCACTTACACCATTAAAAGAAGTATTGCTGAGGCATGGCGATAGACTATTCTTCGGCAAGGTATGCCTGCAATTCGGCATACCAGGCCAGGGTGATTTGCCTAAACTGAAACAACAGAAAGCATAGCAAGGTGGCTGCAACTTCTTAGTGCCCAACCGCCTTGATGCGCTCAGGACGACGCACAAAGTAATAGACTAACGCACCGATCAGTGGAGCAAAAAGAATAAACAGCGTCCAGGCAACTTTATCATTGCCATCCGATGGCTCTTTGACTAGGCAGTCGATCAATACCCAGATCCAGAAAATGGTGGCCAGAGATGCGAGACCGTTCATACCAATCCCGAAAAAATGAAATAGGCCGTACATAATTGTCTCCTTCTGTTTTTCCGCATAACATATCTCTTACAGACAGACCTATATACTACGTAACTTCCTTACACATAAGCTACGTGTCCCCAACAGAGAAGTTGCAACTACTCAGGCTTATTTATTGCTAAGTACAGTAGCTCGACAAAGTTGCGACACTTCACGAAATTTTGCTTGCCACAGCTAATAGATCAGCTAACATGCCTTGCCCCGTCTGTAACCTGCCCGCGCCCGGTCCAATTACGGTGACAGCTGAGAGCGTATCGCTCTGCAAGGTAATAGCGTTTGTGACGCCATCGACATGTGCCAGTGGATCGCTCAAGGGTAAGGCTGTAGGTTCGACACGAGCTTGCAGGCGTCTTTCTCCATTTTCAGTTGTTTCTTGTAAGGAGGCGATCAATTTGATGCGTTTATCATTAGCGGCGGCCTGTTGTAGCTGTTCCTGTGTGATAGCTGTAATACCCTCGCGTGCGACCTGCTCAGGTTTCAGCGAGCGGCCAAACACTAAGGCGGCGAGGATGAGAACTTTTGCAACGGCGTCATAGCCTTCAACGTCAGCTGTAGGGTCGGCCTCAGCATAGCCCTGAGCCTGAGCTTCTGCCAATACTTCGCCGTATGCGCGTCCGCTAGCCATGGCGCTCAGGATATAGTTGGTGGTGCCATTGAGGATGCCTCGGATGCTGTGTATAGTAGCACCAGCCATTCCCTCTTGTAGCGTGCTAATAACCGGTGTGCCCGCCATAACGGTCGATTCCATGCGCAATTGCACGCCATGCTCTTGTGCCAGGGACAGCAGTTCTTGCGCTGCCAGTGCAACTGGACCTTTGTTGGCGGTCACAACATGCATGTTCTGTGCTAATGCTGTACGGATATGGCTGATACCTGGCTCGGCATCGTGCAAATTGGTTCCCGTCGCCTCCGCCAGCACATCTGCATGTGTGGCGCGTAAACCTGCGAGAGCATCCTCCCAGTGCATTACTCCGGGATGCTTCGTGAAGGGCTGGTGCTTGGCTGCAAGCTCCAGCAGAGTGGCAATATCCAGCCCATCTTCACGATAAATGAAGCCATTGCGCGCGCTTGCGACACTCACCAAGCTCACATCCAGATCATAGTGTTGCTGCAAGACAGCTCGTTTTGTGAGCAATAGCTCAGCCAGACCTTGTCCTACGACACCAAAACCAATGATTGAGAGACGAAGATGTTTCATCAAGAGTAACCCCTATATCCAGGATAATTTAAGACGCTCAAGCACACGTTTGACGGGTCCGAATTCTTCTATGCCCAGGCTACGGGCCACGCGCAGATAGGTAAATGCGCCAATCAGTATTTCGATCAAGAGCTTAACCAGGGCAACGAGTGTACCAGGTAGCCCTAATGTTTGGCTGTGCAATGTATCTATCCAGGCGAGGGAAGGGATGCCACCAATCATCGTGAACAGACCATCGAGTAAGGAACTTGTGATTAACAGTGCCACAGCCATTGCCAGCGCAGCAAGTAGCAAACGCCCAATGTAGAGACTCAAATCGCGTACTTGCAGATCACCAACACGCTGATGCAGGAGCCAGAAGAGAATAACCGCTTCTAGCAGCCCTGCTAGCGACGTTGAGAAGGCGAGTGCTCCCATACCCCACTGTACGCCCCAGACCGACGCGTTGATCAGCAATAAACTAAGCGCGATCTTGAAAACGAACTGGCCTACACTGATAATGACTGGCGTTTTGCTATCGCGCAAAGCATAAAATGCGCGGGTCAGGATTTCGACGGCGGCCAGGCCCGTTAAGCCGAGGGCAAAGAACGCTAATGGTATGACGGTCGATTTGGCATCGTTGAGGCTATAGCGACCGTGCTGGAGCAAGACTTGGATGATTGGAAGACCGAGCACAATCATGCCGACGCTCGAAGGGATGGACATAAAGAGAATGCCGCGCAATGTGGTCAGGATGGTATTGCGCACGCGATCGAAACGTCCCTTGGTCACGTTTTCCGCCAGCGTCGGGAATGCGGCTGTCGAAACCGACATACCAAACACACCTATGGGTAGCAGAACCAGCTGCAACGCTTGGTAATACTGCGTGATCAGACCATTTATGCCCGTAGTACCAACGACAACAACAAGCAACAGAATCAGACCACGATCAACAAATGTTGAGGTATAGAGCATGGCAGCATTGACGATGCGTGGTATCATCTGTCGCCCAATCTGGATAACACCGGGGTGACGCCAGTCTAGAGCCTTATATGAATACCGCATGCCAACTTTAACTAGGCCGGGGATCTGTATGCCGATCTGTAATAGCGCTCCTAATACAACACCCCAGGTGGCCGCCAAGACTGCTATAGAGTCGTTGCGCTGACCACGAATTGCGAAGTAGATGCCTGGTAGCAAGCCAATGATCAGGCCAACGTTATATAACACAGTGCCGATGGCTGGAAGGCGAAAATCTTGCTGGGCGTTTAATACGGCGGTAATAATGACACCAGCACCAAGCGCAATTGATTGTAGGAGCATGATACGTGTCAAGGAAGCAATAAGATCAAGCTGATGGGCATCATGCACCCCCGGATTATAGAACGGCACGAGCAGGGGGGTAAAGATCATCGTGATGATGGCCAAGCTCCCCATGATGACAATGGCCAAGTTCAGTGTCGAAATGGCAATATGCCACGCAGTCTTTTCATCCTTCTCGCCTACCATGTACTTGGTAAAGAGGGGGATGAATGCAGAACTGAGTGCCCCACCAGCCACAATATTAAAGATGAGATCAGGAACTAAAAACGCCTGCAAGTAGGCATCGGATGTGTTGCTGGTACCGAAGACAAAGGCAAACATGGAGGTACGCAGCAGTCCGAGAATACGGCTGGCAATAAAGGCAAAGGTAAGGATCATCGTGGCTTTACCAATGCGCAAACGCTGAATCATGGCTGTGTCTTGCGCAGGTTGAGCAGCGGGAGCGAGATTCTTAGGAAGCTCCTTTGGAGTCTCTACTACTGGCAATTTCCCTGAGCGTAGTGGCGAGATTTCGCCGCCACCTTTCGCTGGTAATCCAACTAAAGGCGTTGGTGAGCCTACTGATGGGGGGGGTAATGAGCCAGAAATGAGCGGCCCGGCAACATTACCAACTTGTGGAGACTGAGGTGAATCAGTTGGCGGTTGCTTTAGTCCTTTTGTCTTCCATGGTATAGTCGTGGTAATATCCGCGCTCATACGTCGCTGTTGACGACGCATACGCTCTTCACGTAATTGCTGCAAACGCTCCTGGCGTAGCTGGGCAATCGGCTGTGACGGTTGTGGAGTGTCGAAATACTGATACTCCATGCCCTGACCATAGCCCAATGATGATCCCATATCAGGAATTGGCTCCTGATAGTTTATCAATTGCTGAGCCGTGTGCAATCTGTGCCCCGGTGGCAAGACGAGTGTTGCATCGGGTGGAGGTGGCGGCTGCTGCGGCTGCGTCGGTCCCGATGACGGTGGCATGATCGGAGGAGGCGGCTGTGTACCTCCCTCTGTCTCCTGATCATATTGCCAACCACGATACTCTTGCTGTCCAGGCCCACCCCGTTCGGGTGAGGATGAATGCTGTCCTTTGTTTCCCACAATTATGCTCTAAAAGAATATATGTTTTTTTATCATTTAAACGCTGATACGATCGTCCTGTAAGAAGTATAACTTGTCTGCCAAGCATATCACAGTGATGAAATTCTGACTAGTGCAAAATCCGCAACCCTTTTGGGGCGATGGGAGCATTTGGGGACACCCCAAACCCCGCCAGGGGAGCTTGGCCCCCTGGACCCCCCAAGCCCTATTGGCTCTTGTGTTTGGGAGCATTTGGGGACACCCCAAACCCCGCCAGGGGAGCTTGGCCCCTTGGACCCCCAAGCCCTATTGGCTCTTGTGTTTTTGCGCTAGCCTGTGTTTCTCCCGATAGCATAACATGGAAAGCCTCTTCATGGCAATTAGCAAAGTAGCTTAAGATGTAATACGGTGGTAAAATAGAGAAATGGATTATAATGGTCACAAGGGGATATATCTTCTAGAAATTCGTGAAACAAATTCTGCTCTGCTCACTTCTTACTTACAACAGACATTTTTGTAGGGAGCGTAAAGGTTCATACTATCAACCACGAGCAAGGTGCCAGCAAGAAAATACTGCTTTTGTGTGAGTGCTCTTACATCCCTGTTAAAGGTCAAACATGTGTCCGAAAGATGGATATAGGTTATGAGCTTCCTAATATGAGAAAAAGCTCTCCCATGAAGGGATTGTATAGAAAGGAGAACCGATATTTCTTCTTGCATTGGAGTAAAGAAGAAGTGTCGTGTCATCAATGAACGCTAAAACATTATATAGAACTTTCTATAAAGCTACGGTCCTCGTAGTTGTCGTTGTGCCAATCTTTGGTACGGTATTCGGTATATATCAACTGTGGGACCGAGCCGTACACTGGCCAGATGTTGCACTTATGCTTTTGATGTATATGCTCACCGCTATGGGTGTTACCATGGGTTTCCATCGTATGCTTACACATCGCAGTTTCGAGGCCCATCCTGCGGTGAAATTTCTGCTACTCGTCTTTGGCTCGATGGCCTTGGAGGGGCCAGCTATTCAGTGGGCTGCTACTCATGTGAAGCACCATGCTCAGGCGGATCGTGAAGGCGATCCACATAGTCCTTTAGAGGGTTTCTTCCATGCGCATATCGGTTGGCTCTTCAAAGATGATATGGCTGAACCCAGCGTCTACTGCCGCCATCTGCTCAAAGATCCGATTGTGATGTTCGTCAGCCGTACCTTCTTGCTATGGGTGGTGCTCTCTTTGCTCATTCCCTTGGCGATTGGCGGCTGGTATGGCCTGCTGTGGGGTGGCTTGGTGCGCATCTTCTTAACACATCATGTGACGTGGAGCGTCAATTCGGTCTGTCATACATTCGGCAAACGGCAGTTTGAGACAACTGATCAAAGCCGTAACGAATGGATTGTGGGGTTGCTGGCCTTCGGCGAGGGTTGGCACAATAACCACCATGCCTTCCCACGTTCCGCATTCCACGGTTTAAGTTGGTGGCAGTTTGACATGTCAGGATACGTTATTCGTCTTTTGGAGCGTGTGGGGTTAGTGCACGATGTCTATCGCGTCTCTCCTGAAACATTGGCGCGCCGCTCGCTCAAAGCCACTAGCA
>VBJK01000051.1 GCA_005879655.1 Chloroflexota bacterium
AGGTGGGGCATGATTGCAGGTTTAGTAATTATAGGAGTGATAACATTGTGCTCTGGTTTTCTCATATCAATAAATGTGCTATATATGGCTATTGCTTTTTTAGTTGCTGATATTTCTGCTATTTTTAATATTGTTTTTGTATGCTTGCTTCAAATACCGATTTTTATAAAAATTCTAAAGGTTGTTATGGTGGAATTGTTGGATTAACTGGTTTTATAGGTATTATTCTTTTTATAATTAACAGTATCCTTTTTATTTTTGCCTTATTTATAAAAGTTATTAATATTTATGTCGTTACTTTTGATGTACCCGATACTCTTTTTACTAGTATTGCGGGATTTTTATATATCTATAGTATAAAAAGATAAGTGCAAATCATTACTGAGTACAGTTCCAAGTAAAAAAGGTACCAGATAGAAACCTTTCGGCCCAAATAGGAAGGATACTGAGAAGATCCCTAACCCGCACCCTTTTTATTTGGAGCTGTAATTAGTCGGAGCCTAGATCCCCGTAGCCATAGTGGATCTGGCTGTAAATCTTGCAGCTCTGATGGTGGAATCTGGATAATTCAGATGGTCGCGTAACAAGCAATAGCAGAGACAAGCTGCGTTTTTCTTTACCCTTGCAAAAGCTTCGTCTAGCTTGGCAGGCTGTCTTGTGCCAAATGCTTACAAACCCACAGAATTATCCAGATTCCACCATCAGAGCTGCAAGATTCACATTTTGAGGGGTGGTTTGAAGCAAAACTTAGAGGAATTTTCGGTTGCTGTAGTCGTTGCTGTAGTAGCCTGTGTATACTCAAAAATAAAAGCACCTCAAACAGCCATACGAGCGGTTTGAGGTGCTTTTGCAGAAACGAGAAGTGCCAAGGGCCGGAATCGAACCGGCGACACCAGCATTTTCAGTGCTGTGCTCTACCGACTGAGCTACCTTGGCGTGGCACTACTATAACATGACTTCTACCGTACGTCAAGACTTTTTTTGGCAAATATGGCTGCATGTCTTTTTTCTTTCTCTGCGCAATTTATTGCACCAGGGACAGAAACAAATAAAACATGCACAACAAATTGCACAGCTACCATTCCTCCTCTCGCAACACAGCACAATAAATTGCGCAGCTACGGTATTTGCTGGCACGGCTTGCCCACAAAAAGGCACCGATCTTATGGCTTCAGCATAATAGTTTTTTATGCAATACATTACATAAAGCTATGACAAAAATAATCTCCCCATAACTTGTGTCCTGCTAACTGCTCTATTACGGACGGCTGATCCTCTTTCTAGAACAGAGCAAAAATACATGTATCAAATAGGAAAAGATGCATAACAACGACTCGTCGTCGTTTGCGCGCCCCTCTCTCAGTGCAGTATAATACATAGGTAATGCTAACCAACTTGGATACGCACACCGGGGTGCAGCGTTGCTGGCACATGAGGAAGGCTTATCGCTTTCTACTATGGGGATGGCGAGCAACGCAACGACAATACAAGCATGAATGATTCGTGTACTGTTCAACGTATTGTCTTCCGTCCTCGGACTGGAGCAGATTGTAACAGGGCTAATCAGCTTATTTGCCTGTCCAGGGTAGGGCACCCCCATGCGGATGTCAAAATGGGCGAGAGCAAGAGCCAGGAGGCCACAGAGATTAAGCAGGGTGAATGTCTTCATGGGAGTTCCCACAGGCTAACCCCCCTACTACCTCCCCGACTCAATTTCATATCTCTCGCCCCAAAAAGCGAGGGAAAGATGTACAAAGGTCAATCTGGTATGTGGTCCTGGTTGCTTCACCGCATCACTGGGCTAGGTCTTCTTCTCTTCCTGTTTATCCATATCGTTGATATTTCGCTGTTAGGCTTCGGCCCCCAGGTGTACAATGATGGCATTGTGCTCTTTGACCACATTGTTGTACGCTTGTTATCTCTAGGACTTGTCGGAGCAGTCTTCTTTCACGCCTTCAACGGTGTACGCATCATCCTTATCGACTTCTGGAACAAGGGTACACGTTACCAGGGCAGGATGTTCGCTATTGTGCTGGTGCTCACCATCATTGCCTTTATTCCTACTGCCTACATTGTGCTAAAACCCCAGTTAGGACTGGCCCTCTCCTGGTTCTTTAGCCCACAAGCCATTCTTAATGTAAAGCGGTAGTTGCGCAATTCATTGCCTAGTATGGCGCAATGAATTGCACAGCTACAAAACTATTTCCAATAGAAGGAGATGTTAACATGTTGGGTTTGTCACGCTTGTATAGTGGTTCCCGCTCAGGTGCTGGCGGCTTTGAGACCTTCTCCTGGTACTATTTCCGTATATCAGGTGTTTTGCTCATATTCCTGGTCATCATACATTTAGTCATTATGCATGTCACCAATGATGTCTCATGCACGACGTATGCCTTTGTCGCTGCACGCTACGCGAATCCATTCTGGCGACTCTTCGACTGGCTATTACTGACTATTGGTCTGACGCATGGTATGAACGGCTTGCGGGTGGTTATTGATGATTATGCTCGTACAGCACGGGCGAGAGTTATATTACTGGGTCTGACAGCGACACTCTTGCTGGCCTTCTTTATGTTGGGCACGATCACGCTGATCGCTTTCCAGCCCGTTGCTGCGAGCTATCAAGGCCCAGCATGCATTCACTCCTAGAATTGAGGATAAATTATGAAGCAAAAGTTTGATGTTGTGATTGTTGGGTCTGGTGGTGCAGGTCTGATGGCTGCGATGCAGTTGCCTAATGCTAGCGTTGCCGTGCTTACCAAAGTTTACCCAACGCGTTCACATACTGGTGCGGCGCAAGGTGGTGTTGCGGCAGCTTTGGGGAACCAGGAAGAGGACCACTGGAAGTGGCATATGTACGATACGATTAAGGGCGGTGACTATCTGGTCGATCAGCCAGCTGCGGAGATTCTCGCACGCGAAGCGATCGATGCTGTCTATGAATTAGAGCATCGTGGCCTCCCTTTCAATCGTACCCCTGATGGACGCATCGATCAGCGCCGTTTTGGTGGTCATTCGCGCAATTATGGTGAAGGACCCGTCCGCCGTTCCTGCTATGCAGCTGATCGCACTGGACACATGATTTTACAGACGATGTATCAAAGTGCCATAAAAAACCAGGTACGCTTCTTCAATGAGTTTCTGGTCTTAGATCTCCTGGTCAACGATGATCAGGTGTGCGGTGTGGTAGCACTGGAAATTCGCACAGGCGAAATTCATACCTTTCATGCGAAAGCTGTACTCTTTGCCACCGGCGGCTATGGTCGTGCCTGGCGGGTGACGAGCAATGCTTTTGCTTGCATGGGTGATGGTATGGCGATCTCGTATCGGCGGGGTGTTCCGTTGCAGGATATGGAGATGTACCAGTTCCATCCCACTGGTATTTATAAGGTTGGCGTTCTGCTGAGTGAGGCGGCACGTGGAGAAGGTGGCAAAGTACTCAATGGTAAAGGCGAGTACTTTATGGAGCGCTACATGCCGACGATGAAAGATCTGGCTCCGCGCGATATCGTTTCTCGCTGTATTGTGCAGGAGATTAAAGAGGGTCGTGGCGTCGATGGCAAGGATTATGTCTATCTCGATCTGCGTCACCTGGGTGCGAAGGTCATTAACGAAAAGTTGCCGGACATTACCGATTTTGCACGCAACTATCTAGCGGTTGAGCCGATTACTGAGCCTGTACCGATCCAACCAACGGCACACTACGCGATGGGTGGTATCCCTACTGATGTGGACGGACGGGTGGTGCTCGATCCACAATGGACCCCGCTACCTGGCTTCTATGCAGCGGGTGAGGTAGCCTGTGTCTCTGTACACGGTGCGAACCGCCTGGGTACTAACTCGCTAGTGGACTTGATTGTCTTCGGTCGCCGTGCGGGTAAGCATATGGCGCAGTTTATCGCCGAGAATAATTTCGCACCACTACCACCTGAGCCGGAGGCATTTGGGCGCGAATTGGTAGCGAGACTCTATAGCTCAACCGGTAGCGTATCGGCGGCGCACATTCGCTCAACACTACAAAACGAGATGAACGATAATGTGTTTGTGGAACGTAGCGATGAGAATCTGCGCCATGCACTTGACACGCTGGCTGGCTTGCAGGACGCATACAAAAATGTGCAGTTACAAGATAAGGGGAAGCGCTTTAATACCGAACTGGTTGAAGCGCTTGAATTAGGCTTCCTGCTAGATTGCTCTGAAGCGACCATTCATGGCGCATTAGCACGTACGGAGAGCCGTGGCGGACACTATCGGCTGGATTATCCCAAACGGGATGATGTCAACTGGCTCAAACATACCCTGGCTTATAAGGGGACGAAAACGCACGACGTTCATTTGGATTATAAGGATGTGATCCTTATCGATGATCCCATCTTCAAGCCCAAGGAAAGAAAATACTAGAAGGAAATACTGATGAAAGTACAGATGCGCATCAAGCGGTATAATCCTGAGCGCGACGGTAAGCCTTATTGGGACACGTTCCAGGTCGATCTTGACCCGATCGATCGCTTACTCGACGCGTTGAATATCGTGAAATGGACGATGGATGGTACGCTGACTTATCGCCGTTCCTGTGCACATGGTGTGTGCGGTTCCGATGCTATGCGTATCAATGGTCGCAATCGTCTGGCTTGCAAGGTGCTGATCCGCGATGTGGGTGACACGGTGACGATCGAGCCGATGCTGGGCTATCCGGTGATCAAGGATCTGGTGGTGGATATGGATCAGTTCTTTGAGAAATATAAGTCAGTGAAGCCGTACCTGATCACATATGATAATGAGCCTGGTACTGAGCGTTTGCAGAGTGCTGAAGATCGTGCACGCTATGACGAGGGGACGAAGTGTATCCTGTGCGGTGCCTGTACGGGTTCTTGTCCATCCATCTGGGGTAATACTGACTGGGTTGGCCCTGCTTCGATTGTGAATGCACACCGCTTTATCTTCGATAGCCGCGACCAGGGTGCAGCTGAACGCTTGGCGATTCTGGGTAAGCGCGATGGTGTGTGGCGTTGCCGCACCATCTTTAATTGCACTGATGCGTGCCCGCGTGGTATTCCGGTAACGGATCTGATTGAGCAGGTGAAGCGTGCAATTGTGTATGGGGATACGAAGGAGGCGCAATAAGACGATAGGCGGTGAGAGGGTAATCCTGCCACTCTAGGGTGGTGGGATTACCCAGCATAATTTTTTGCGTTATTATATCAATAATAACGGATATAGACAGTCTGTAATATATGGTTTAAGAGGGCAATTCTAAAAGGTCCTTGAGAAACAGATAAAATGATGCCACATCCTTGTGATCTATTGTTTGGCCGCATATCCAATCATCTTTCGCAATACTAGAAGTATTGGTTGATCCTGGTTTGAGGATACTAACAATACATGCTACTACCGTCTTATCCTTCGCAGCGAGATTTAGGTGTTTGGTGTGTTTACCATCTAAATCATTTATAAATTGTGTAGCTCCCTTTTTATGATCAGGGTAGACAACTGAAGCACATTCGGCCAGAATAGAATCTAGTGCACCTGACCTCTTGTTAGTCGGAAAGCTGCCTCTCAAACCTTCAGCCTTCTCCTTTGCGACTTTTTGTGGTGGTTCGTTGTCAGTATCTACAATCAATCCGAAGGCATGAATCTCCTGTGCATAGCGTGGGTGGTTGGTTACTATTGCGATTAAATTTTGAACGAGCTTGCTGCCCTCGCCGCAATAGATGGCAATCGAGTGGGTTGGAGAGGTAAGAATCGAGGGCATATCCATGCGGGTATACAAATTGCCCCCTTTAGGATAGTTGGGAATAAAACCTTCCCAAAAAAGGTCTAATTCCTTCTGTACACCATTGAACTTTTTTAACCCGGATAGCTGAAGCAATCGGGCAATTGCGGCCTGATCATGCGGACCTTCAGTTGCTAAAAGGCAATATTTCCGGCTCAATATCTCATCTCCATTCCCAGCTCTTCACGTAATCTCAAGGTCATCTCTTTATCGAACCTCTTAGCCGTTGTTTGCTTTTCATCTTGTTGGAGACGGTAGACCACAAAATCAGCATTTTCACGAGACACATCTAGAATGGTATCTAAAGCCTCAAGACTATGCGTTGTTGCTAGTAGCTGAATATTATTACTGACGCAGGCTTCAACAAGCCAATCGAAAGTCTTTTCAAGTGCCTTTGTATGGATAGCCGTCTCCAGTTCATCAATGAGTAACAAGCCATTTCTTGCTCTTGGAATAGATGTTGCTAGTGTAAAGACACGGCGTAGTCCATCCCCAAATGTAGATAATGGAGCACGACCCAATCTCTTGTGTTTTATCGAAAGGATCTGACTATGCTCAGATGGAGAAAGAATATCTACGTCTTCAATAGCAGGATCGAAAAAACGCAAAAGCTTAATGGTCTCCTCTTTCAAATCTGCTTCAACTACTCCACTCCATAATTGTGATGTTAATGCACCAGTGCGATGCGAAAACAGGCTAACTATTTGGACTGGGAGAGTTGGTATTCGTGATCTGCTTGGATACTGCACAGGTATACGCCATTGAGAAAACGGCGCAATATCTTCGTATATTATTCTACTCTTAGAAGGAGAATCCCTTACATATACAGTAGTCTTTAAGCTAATGCCTTCAACTACTTCTTCTTGCTCTTCACCCGGCATTGCAGGGCGCAAATGCACTTCAGCGAAATTTGCATAAGAAACAGAAACATACTCAGTAGTAAAATCGCCCGAAGCTGAAAGCTCGATCTTAGGACTTTCTGATGCCAAATTCTGGGTATCATTCCTCCCCGCTGGAAAAAACCAGCTAAGCCGATCCATAATTGTTGTGCGTTGGCCAGAAACCAGCTCTCGTTGTCCTGCAAGGTCATACCACCTACGCCAATTAAAAGGATCACAAAAAAGCGATGCAGCTTCCAACACACTTGTTTTGCCAGAATTATTGTTTCCTACAAAGAGGTTGATTTGACCGAGATTTGCTATTTTCAGGTCTCGCAAACCACGAAATCCCTGTATGTGAAAATCATCAATGTGCCCCATATGAAGTCCATATTCTATATTTCATACTATTTATACTCAACTTCCAAACTGTTGTATCTCAACACTTCTCGCAAGAGACTCTCGATATTGTTGTTCTCGCCTCAGCCAGAATGATGCAGGGATATGCAAAACTTGCTCTAACTGCACGGCTATTTCAGCTGTGATAGCAGATTTCTTATAGAGAATCTCATGAATTGTTTTCACTGGATGACCCATACGTTTGGCAAGTTCTGCTTGCGACATGCCAATTGTCTCTAAAGTTTCTAACAGGGTTTCCCCAGGAGAGGAAACAAAATCTGGTTGATATTCATTTTGCAGGATACTAGCCATGATAATCCTCCACTGCAAGAATCCTAATCACTGTTACGCGAGCCCAATCCAAACCACCATCTGCCCTTCTTGGGATTGGGTCGTTAGCTGGCTCGAAAATCAGTCGATAGGGATGACCTATGTCTATTGCTAATGTATCTTCTCTATTTCCTTTTAACTCATGACATCTTACTTGTGGCAGATAACGCATTACTTCTAGATTTTCTGCTGCTCTTAGCTCATCCAGTCGGCGTCTAAGTAATTTCGCACGCATTGGACCGTAGCTTCTGAGTAGTAGAGACTGGTTATTACAAGCCTTCTCCAGTTTTCGTCCATAAAAGAGGATTTCCACTCACAACAACCTTATTATAATTATACTAATCCTTAAAGGTTAGCATAACTATACCATTGAGTGCTCTTGCTGTCAATTAAGTGAGACATCTGGCTAGACCAAATAGCTCACCTATACAAAAGTGCAAGCCTCATGTACTATATAATGGCCTGCAAAAATCAACATACAAGGAGCCAGGATGAAGTCCAATTCGCGCACAAATAACAAAGATCAGCAGCCACAGGTGCCACAGGTACAACAGCTTCATTTCACGCCTGAGCCACATAGCAATCAACAACTCTTTTCTGACCACTACTTAAATGTGATCCTGCCTCAACGCTCGGATTGGCAGCTGCTAGCGACTGAAGCCAGCATAACGCTGCACGAGCTACAACAGCTCTTTGCGGCTTATACTCCTAGCACCAAAGAAGCCCAAGCCGAAGAGGACTTTATCAAACCAGTGCTACGGCAGCTTGGACATACCTTTGAAGTACAGGCCTCGCTGAAAACTCCCGATGGTAGCAAAATACCAGACTACGTGTTCTACCGCGATCAAGAGGCCCTCGTTGCCAATAAGAGCAAGAAGCTTAATGATGCGCTCTTAACGGGTTCTGCGATTGCTGTTGGCGATGCGAAGTCCTGGGATCGTCAGTTGGATATTTCTCTCAAAAGTGAGGGCGGTGATCCCTTCACGAATAAAAACCCATCTTATCAGATTGCCTTTTATATACAACATAGCGGCCTGGATTGGGGCATACTGACCAATGGACGGCTCTGGCGACTCTACCATAAAGAGACCGCTCATAAGTTGGATCGTTTTTATGAGGTGGATCTGCCAGCACTACTACAAGAAGGCGATGTCCACAATTTTCTCTACTTTTATGCATTTTTCCGTCGCCAGGCATTCGATGAGGATGATCTGAGTATCGAGGCTATACGACAGGAAAGCGTTGATTATGCACGTGCTGTGAGCGATTCGCTCAAACTTCAGGTCTATGATGCGTTGCGCCATATAGCACAGGGTTTCCTTGATTATCAGCCTAATAACCTGAAGCCTGATGAGCAGACTCTCAAGCAGATCTACGATAGTTCACTTATTCTGCTCTATCGTTTGCTCTTTATTCTCTATGTTGAAGCTCGTGATCTGTTACCGGTCCATGGCAATGCGGGCTATAGCGAGTACTATAGTCTGGATCAGACAAAAAAGACTGTACAGCGACTTTTCACATTTGGTATACCCTTGTCGCGGCGCTACGCAACGCTCTGGGGACACCTCAAGGGGCTTTTTGCCATTATTGATGGAGGCGATCCTACACTCAATGTGACGACTTTTAATGGTGGCCTCTTTAATCCAGAGCACCATCTATTTCTAGAGCGCTATGCCGTCAGCGATTTCCACCTTCAGCAGGCCATTGATAAGTTATTTCATCTGGAAACGATAAAAAATCCTGACGATGGGTGGACGATTGATCTCAAGAACGAAAAGGGTGAGCGTAAGATTACTGGCAGTTATTACACACCGGATTATATTGTGAAGTATATGGTAGAGGAAACACTAGGGCCTGTCTTGCGTCAAGCCATCGCTAGCGCTAAGAGCGAACAGGAGAAGATTCAGGCGGTACTCAATATCAAAGTACTCGACCCTGCGATGGGTAGCGGACACTTCCCCGTCGAAGCCACCGACTATATCGCGCGTTTCCTGGTAGAGCACCTTGAGCAGTCCGATACTAGCGGCGAAAGCGAACTGGCATTCTGGCGACGACGCGTGGCACAATCCTGCATCTACGGTGTAGACCTCAATCCATTGGCGGTAGATCTAGCACAGCTCTCACTCTGGCTTGCCACGGTAGCCAAAGATCGTCCACTTTCGTTTCTAGACCACCACCTGCGTTGTGGCAACTCTCTGCTCGGAGCACGGCTCTCCGAACTTAAGCCGCATACGACCAAAGGGAAAATGAGTGGCAGAAAGGTTCGCTCGATTTCCACATCTGGTGTAGAGGCTACCCAGCCCTTGCTCTTTAACGAGGAAAGTCTGCGGCAGGTGATGACCACTGCCGTTGATCTGATGTGGTTGATCGAGGTAAATCCCGCCCAAAGTATTGCCGATGTGAAAGAGCAGGAAACAATCTACGAAAAACTACGCAGGCAACTCACGGGCAAATACAGTAAGCTAGCTAATTTCGTCACCGCTACACATTTCGGTGTCGCTATAGATCAGAAGCTCTGGCAACCCCTCAGCGATTATGCAACTGGACGATCTTTCGCCGCTCCTGCTCAATTCGAGGATTGGTCGTATACCGTAGAAGAAATTGCCGGTAAACTGTATTTCTTCCATTGGGAGCTAGAGTTTCCTGAAGTCTTCTTCAATCGCTATGGGCAGCATAAGGGTGCTGGCGCAGGCTTTGATGTGGTTATTGGTAATCCTCCCTATGTACGTCAGGAGGAACTGGGTCGCTTCAAACCATACTTCGAGGCAAACTACCCAGAGACCTATGATGGCGTTGCTGACCTCTACACGTACTTTTATCAGCAAGGATTGAACCTGACACGTGCAGGCGGACGCATGTCCTACATTGTCACCAACAAGTGGATGCGCTCAGGCTATGGTGAACCACTGCGCGCCTTTTTCACTCAAACAGGCGCATTGGAGCGCATTGTAGACTTTGGTCACGCGCCGATCTTCCCAGAGGCAGAAGTCTTTCCCTGCATTCTGGTGCTCAATAAACCACAACCACAAAGTGAGGGAGACACACAGCCAGAACGTCAGGTACAGATGCTCGAATTTCCTCGTGCAGAACTGAGCCGCATTGTCCAGAACAAGCAAAGCCTACACAGCTATATTCAAGAGCAGAGCCACACCATCCCACATAGTCGCTTTACCAGCGCACGCTGGCATTTGGACGACTCTGCAATTAATGACCTGCTTGCAAAAATGCGCCGTGTGGGTATCCCTCTCGCAGAGTTCGTCGGAGTAAAGCCCTACCGTGGTGTGCTAACTGGGTTCAATGAAGCATTCCTGATTAGTACGCGCATCAAAGATCGTCTCGTCCGCGAGGACCCACGCAGTGCAGAGATCATCAAACCTTACTTGCGTGGTCAAGACATTAAGCGTTGGTTGCCAGAATGGGACGATCTCTGGATGATTTTTGCTCGTAGAGGGATTGATATTGACTCCTACCCGGCAATCAAAAATTATCTCTCGCAATTTCGTAAACAGCTCGAACCTAAACCAAAAGATTGGACGGGAGAGAATTGGCCTGGGAGAAAATCAGGCTCTTACCAATGGTATGAGCTGCAAGATGCTGTAGATTACTGGCCTATGTTTGAGCAACCAAAAATCATGTATCAAGAGATACAGTCTTATCCAGCTTATTGTCTTGATAACAAGGGTCTCTTCTCTAACAACAAGGTCTTTGTCATTGCACCTGCCGATAGCTATCTGCTTGCCGTTTTGAACTCTCCACTGATGTGGTGGCATAACTGGCGTTACCTGCCACATATGATGCATGACACACTGAGTCCAGTTGGTGAGTTAATGCAGTCCTTGCCTATTGCCCCACCTACTGACGCTATACGAGCTGAGATAGAACCAGCTGTTGCCAGGCTCATACACGAGCCAGGAAAGCGGCTAGAGAATGGTCTTGAACTGGATTACGAAACGTTTGAAAAAGAGGTGCGCAAACGGCATCCTAAAAAGTCACTGACAAATGCAGCCTCCAAACGCCTACGAGCGGGCTATAATAAGCATATTACTGATTTTCGGAAACTCAAGACTGAGACGGCTAAGTTAGAACGCAAGATTAGCGATCTGGTTAACAACGCGTATGGCCTCACACCGGAAGAGATTGCACTGCTTTGGAAGACGGCACCACCACACATGCCCCCCGGGAGATGGGAAAACACCCCTAGCTGACTGTTCAGAAGCGTTTGCGTCTACAAGGGAAAAATCTTGTGTTACACCTCATATGTACTGTCTGTATTGAAATTATTTGATCCCCCACTTATAATAAGCTAGAGGGACGTTGTAGCTCAATGAAATAGTGTTTCCTCGTTAGTTTATTTCTTGCCAATGATGGCTTTGATACTAAGATAATCCATAATTATCTTTGAGTCTTAGCAATTATGGTTTGATCATAAATCCGACTTTGCATCCCTCTTTTGCGTTGTCAATATGTCACGCGCAAAGACATGTGTATAACAACCTGTTGTCTCGACTACAGAAATTTAACTGAACTTGGGAAGAACAGAGAAGAACTCATACAAATGAAAAACACTTTCAACGAGAAAGTTTACTGTATAAGAAGCAACGCATTGCAGACAAATCTTGCTGCTGTGCGCCTACCCTGGGCGAACTACCAAGAGGTAGTATTGTGAGGAGACGAGGAAATCCGGTACAGACCAATGTGGCGGAGACCAGCACTTTAAAGAGCAGTGAGAAGGTCACACCTGTGGTAGCAACTTCTGCTGAGGCTACTACTAGTGCAACAAGTCATGCAACGACCATTACCACGGGTCTCATCTGGGTTATGACTATAGCTTGCGGATTAGCGGAGGCCAACCAGGCATATGCCCAACCACTGCTGGCAGACATGGGACGGAGTTTTGGCGTCTCAATCAATGAGATTGGGTTGACGAACACTCTGAGTCTGTTCGGCTACGCAGTTGGCCTGCTCCTGATCGTACCGTTAGGAGAAAAGTATAACCAACGTCGTTTAATTATTGTGATGCTTGGCGCAGTGGCGCTGGCTCTTGCCTGTATGGCAACGGCACCAATGGTCCCCCTCCTTCTCATTGCTAGTGGTATGGTCGGTCTGACGGGCATCGTTTCCGAATTGATCATTCCATTCGCCGCTCGATTGACCGCCACAAGCGAACGTGGACGCGTGGTGGGAACCGTCCTGTGTGGCCTGTTTCTCGGTGCTCCACTGGCTGGCATACTCAGTGGCTTTATAGGAAAACACTTCGGCTGGCGCACAATGTACTGGATTGCCACAACGGTGATGATCATCCTGGCGGTGGTATTGCGTTTGCTGCTACCGGCTGACCGCAGCGATAAAAAGGAGCTTCATTACCTAGAACTGCTGGGTTCATTATGGGGCTTGCTCCGCTCAGAAATAGTTTTACAGGAAGTCAGTATATTGTCCTTTCTCGTCTATGGCGCGTTTAACGCCTTCTGGGTTACGCTTTCTTTCTCCCTTAGCAGCTCACCATATCATTTTGGAAGCGATGTCGTTGGGCTATTCGGTCTGCTTAGCATTGTGGGTCCACTCGTCGGACTGTTTGTGGGCAAGTTCACTGATCATGGTGATGCACGTTATGCAAGTGGCATTGCATTAGTCGTGATATTCTTGTCCTTTGTGTTCATGTGGTTTGTTAGCCAATGGTTGATTGGCTTGCTTGTTGGTACGATCTTGCTGAGCATTGGCGTCCAGAGCAGCCTGGTAGCCAATGAGACGAGGATCTATCGTCTGCATTCTGGGGCATGGAACCGTCTCAATAGTATCCACATTTTTCTCTTCGTGATGGGTGGCTCACTCGGCTCAATGCTGGGCACATTGAGCTGGAGTATCGCCAAGCGTGATGGTGTGTACGCCACCGCTTGTTTGCTGATGCTTGTTGCATTGGGCTTCTATATAGTTCCAAAAAATATAGCGATCTCTAGCAATTTATAGCGATTTCACGCGAGCTAGAGATTTCTCTTGCTCGTTTTGGCGGGGGAACGACTATCCGCACTGCATGGACGCGCCATCGGTGCAAGCACCGCCTTACCATCCTCTACACCCTCCGGCCCGAAGGCGTTAGGTGCTACTTTCCTGATTCTATTCAAGCTTCCATTCACATCGGAGTTAATGTACCGCTTGCCTGATGCACGGTATAATCCACGCTTGACACGTCTCCCGCTAAACGTGTACTCTGTCTCATTGTTGGGCTTCCACACAGGCAATGGATCACGATCAAGGAAGCTGGCCACGCTGGTATAGGACTCTTCAGTGATCACCACACGAATACCAACCAGCTCCGCTTTGGGTCTGTAGATGATGTGTTCGTGTGAAGGAAAGAGAAGCCTTGCATATGATACCGACTAGTTTCGATACTTCGCGTATTTCATATATAAGCTTTCCCTTAATTGTCATAAGAAAATAAACTCTGCAAGATGCTAAAGATTGTGTGTTTTATCATCTTATATTACACTACACCCTTATCTCTTCATTGAATTTGCTCTATCGATCAGCTATAATAGGTCAGAAAAGCATTGCTGCATGAAGCAACCATAGTTCCTCTGTGGCTTAACCGAGCTTGTTGCCAATGAAGGCTTTGGGAGAAAGACTGTTGCTAGCTCGTTCTTTTATGATGAATAGCTTTGGGAGAAAGATGATTACTAGATCATTCTTTATGAAGAACGTCCTTCGTAGAAAAATCTATCATCCTGTTCAAAGAATCTCATATGACTTATTTTAGGAGGTGTTCGATGTATTCACACTTTCGCATAGTTCTTGGGTTAGTTATTGGTATAAGTTTCCTCATGTTAGTACTGTATCTGGGTGGTCCGAATCTCCACGCTGTTAGAATCTTCTTCCCACTCACTGGTGCCCTCATTGGTAGTGCTCTCGTGCTTATTACCGTGCTTATCCCGTTTCGCCAGAAAGAAGACGCTGAGCCGTGGCTTGGTCGTGAAAAGTTAGCCTGGATTTTGATCGGTTGTGGCTGTGTTGGTTGGAGCATTGGGGAGTGTTTCTGGCGCTACTATGTGGCGCGTGGGCAAAATCCCTTTCCCTCTTTGGCCGATGGTGGCTACACTACCTTCTCGCCCCTGGTTTTTTGCGGACTGATCTTACAACCCTTCTCCGGTAATAAGGCGCATAAGCGTGTCTTCCTGTTATTAGACTGTCTGATCGCCATGGGGGCCTTGCTCAGTATTGCCTGGTTTCTCCTCTTGGGACCTCTGGCGCAATCTCCTGCCGAATCGGTGCTTAGCAAAGTTCTTGCTATTTATTATCCCACTACCGATGTAGCACTGCTCAGTTGTGTCACTTTCCTCCTGCTTCGCGGGCATAACCACACCAATCTGGTAGCGGCTCGCCGTATCAGTTTAATAGTAGCTGGCATTGGATTGAGTATATATGCAGCATCCGACTTTTTCTTTAATTGGTCACAGAATCTAGGCATATACATGGATGGGACCTGGACTGACCTGGGCTGGCCATTAGGCATGATGACTCTGGGCATCGCCGCCTACCTTCGCCGCTTTCTGCCTGGCAGTGCCACCCAGAATACTACGGAGAAACAAGAAAAAGGAAATGTCGAACAGTTTACTTTTGGCTTGCCGCAACTGGTGCCCTATCTGCTGCTGAGTGTCCTCTTTCTGGTATTAGCACTCAACGTTTTCTCCTCGGACACAGTGCAGCGTAGTATCCGCCCGGTACTCGTCATTGCAACATTCATCGTGATCGGTCTGGTGATTATACGCCAGATTCTGACTATGCTGGAGAATAGGCGTCTGGTGCAAATGCAGGAGACAACTCTTGAGAAGCTAGAGCAGGTCTATCAGGATGTTGCAAAGCGTAATGCCGATCTGGAGACAGGCGTGACTCATCTCAAGGAAGTACAGACCCGTCTCGCAAATGGAGATGTGCGTGCACGCGCTCAGATCAGGAATGATGACCTCTGGCCGCTTGCTACTGGCCTCAATCTTATGGCTGACCGTATGATGCGCTCTGAACAAAATCAGCGCTATGCACAAAAGACGATGAAAGCTATTAGTGACTTATCTATGGCGCTAGAGAAGAGAAGGCATAATACACCATTTGTGCTACCTGCATCCTGCCTTGAGTCTCTACCAGAGTTGCATCGTCTCTTACAGCTCATGGGTTTAAAGGCAGATGCGGCAAATTCTACTTCTATCCCTAATACTCCTCATTCCGTTAACCCTGCTACTCCTCGTCCTTCTATGCCTGCTACTCCTCGTCCTTCGATACCTGCTACTCCTCAGCCCACCCCTTCCTCGCAGCAGCAAAGGCCAACTCCTTCTTTGAAACCATGGCGACCAACACCACCAAGAAATCGTTGAACCTGACAGATAACCATGCGGCGAGGAGTAGTTGGCAAAGCATACTTATAACCAGCGGGCAGAGCCGGGTGTATACCTAATGCAAAAACAGAAGAGCTGATAGGGATTGGGGTCCAGGGGGCGAAACCGCCCTGGCGGGATTTGGGGGGTCCCCAAATGCTTCCATTCCCCAAAAGGTTTTGGGATTATGCATTAAGAGTAGGTATCAAGCTCTACCTTCTGGTTATATCATTTATAAATTGTAGTACTGCAAAAACACTGATGACTTACTTTGCCAGCGTGTCCCTTACGACTGCGGCTAACGCTTGTATAAACAAAGGCGATGTATTGAGCGATTCGATACGGGCAAACTCAATACCGTGTGCTACGGCCTGTTCACGCGCGCCAATCTCGATATCGTAGAGAATTTCAAGATGATCGGCCAGGAATTGCACAGGGGCGATCAATACATGGGTGTTACCCGCTTGTTTGATCTGCGGCATGATATCGACAAAATCTGGTTTGAGCCACTCTTCGCGCGTATGCCCGGCACTTTGATAACAGAACATCCAGCGCTCATCAGGCAAGCCTAGCAGTTCAGCAATAGCACGTGCAGTCTCTTGCAGGCTGTTAATATAAGCTGGCTCGTTCTCGACGACACGCTTGGGCATGCTATGAGCAGTGAGTAAGACGGGAACACGATCCCGTACCTCAGACGGAAGACGATCAAGTGCTTGCTGGATGCGTTCGGCTAGCGCTTGCAGGAAGAGAGGTTGTAAGTGCCAATCGCCAGAGATTTTCAATGCCAGATCAGGTTCTCCCAGATCGGCGACGGCATCTTGCAGTGTGCGTACGTAGCCATTCATGATAATTGGTGAGTATTGCGGGGACATGATAATACCGACCAGGGTCTGTGCACCAGCTGCGATCTCTGGCGTGACATCGGCAATAAAAGGTGGAGCAAAACGCATGCCTGCTCCGACATGATAAACAGTACCATCTGTGCTGGTGCGATTCAGTTCTTCTTGCAGTGCTGCGGCCTGTTCACGTGTGATGCGCAAGAGTGGCGAGCCACCAATGACATCATAGCGGCGACGAAATTCGGTCATAACCTCCGGCGCTGCTTCGCGGCCACCATACACGTGTTTGAGATATACTGCCATGCCATGCTACCTCCTCTATCTTTGTGTTGCTGCATGGACCGCATCGACCAAGCGGCGCAACAATTCGGGATCGGTCGGTGCCAGGACACCATGTCCCAGATTAAAGATATGACCGGGACGATTGGCCGCACGGTGCAGAATGTCCTGCATACCAGCTTCAATCGTGGGCCAGGAGGTCAACATCAAGGTAGGATCGAGGTTTCCCTGAATGCCGCGATCATAGCCGATACGTGCCCATGCTTCATCCAGCTCCATACGCCAGTCGATACTGATGATATCACCGCCTGCCTCGGTCATCAATTCTAGCAACGCGGCTGTACCTGTACCAAAATGAATGGAGGGGGTCCCAGCCTGTTTGACGGCCTGGAAGATACGCTGCGTGTAAGGGAGTACAAAGCGCTTGTAGACGCCGGGACTCACTGCCCCAACCCAGCTGTCGAAGATTTGCACGACATCTACTCCAGCCTTGATCTGTGCAATGAGATAATTCGCGATCACATCCACCAGCTTGTTCATCAGTGCATCCCACACTGCTGGCTGCCCATACATCAACGCTTTAGCGATAGCATAATCACGCGATGGGCGTCCTTCGATCATATAGCAAGCGAGGGTATATGGTGCACCAGAAAAGCCGATGACGGCCTGTTTACCCTCTAGCTCGCGGCGTACCATGCGAATGGCTTCCATCACGAAGGGCACTGTCTCTTCTGCATCATCGGTACGGAGCGCCTCGACATCTTTCATCGTACGGACAGGGTTATGAATGATTGGACCAACATCTGGCTGAATCTCTAAAGAAATCCCCATACCCTCTATCGGCAACATAATATCGGCATAGAGCACCGCCGCATCAACTCCTAGCTTTTTGACGGGCATCAAGGTGACTTCTGTACATAGTTCAGGAGTTTTGGCCATTTCCAAAATATCGTACTTTTTACGTAATGCTCGATAATCATCAAGACAACGCCCGGCCTGGCGCATAAACCAGATCGGCGTGGCATCCGGCTGACGATGATGGCAGGCATCTAGAAAACGTTCAACTCCCGTGTGCGACTTGGTAGATAAAGATAACGTACGTTGTTGCATAATATTCCTTATTCCAGGGCAAGCACCAGGCATTGCCCATAGGCATTAAGTTAAGCAGAGGGAAGCCCTCTGCACTCCCTTTCTTCTGCCGCCTCTTGCGGCAAAAGAGAAGAAAAGAAGTATTGGGGGACAGCCCACACCCCGCCAGGGGCGAAGCGCCCTGGACCCCCGCTTAGCTTAATGCCTATGGGCAATCCCTGGTGCTTGCCCTGGGGGCAGAGAGGTTCACGTGAGCGGTTTCGACTACAAGAGATATAACCACTTACATATAATAACGTTCTTGAGGCCCTCTGGCAACAGGAAATCTACTAAAATCTGTATGAATTTAGCACAGCATATACATTTTGAGACTTTTTTGTGATTATTTAAGATCCCTGGCTTGCGTGATCAATGCATGACAAAAAAGCTGGGAGCAGAGTACCCTGCTCCCAGCTTTTTGAGAAAGCAACTTTAGATAATGGCCCTCAATGACCACCATTCTCACAACCACCCGTGCCACCATCGTCTTGTTGACCACCATCCCGGTATCCTCTCCTGCTGGACCATTCATTTTGCTGATCATTTTGATCGCTATAGTGATAATTCTGGTCCGGCTCCACAGGAGTATTATCAGTCCAGGTCTGCACATGTTGTGAACAATGCAGCCGCGTGTTCGTCGTGCAATAATCGTTAGGAACCTCGGCGGTTGGGGCGGGCGCAAGCGAATGATTAGCAGGAACCTCGGCGGTTGGAGCTGACACAAGCGAATGATTAGCAGGAACCTTGACGGTTGGCACTGGCACAACCGCCGTCATCGTGCTTACGCTTACAGAAGGACTATGCCCTTCGGGCGTAACACTTACGCTGCTCAGCAACAGCAGGCAAGTCATAAACAAGACACTCATAATAAGCGTCGCAGCCCAGGCAGACATCGGTACTTTAATCTTTGCAGGGCTTTGCCGTGGAATAATTCTCACGCTAGGTGCATCGATGGCAAGAGCACCGACGGGCAGTCGTTCAGGTTCGCTGAGGGCCTGTTGATATGCACGAGACAAGTCCAGTGCCGTCTGAAAACGCCTGTGCGGTTTTTTTTCCAAGGCATGCAATATGACAATATCTATGGATAAAGGAATAAGAGGATTGACAGTAGATGGCGGCTCAGGTAACTCTGATAGCTGTTTGAGGAAAGATGACAGTGGCGTACGCCCCCTGAAAGGGACTCTCCCCGTGACCATCTGGTACAGCAGAACACCAAGAGCATAGATGTCGCTGCGAGCAGTCGCATCCTCTTCGGCCAATTCTGGAGCCATATATTCTGGCGTGCCAATCAAATAGCCAGGCTCTGTAATGCTATGCTCATCCCTGATACTTTTGACCAGACCAAAGTCCGCCAAGTAAACGTGCTGCTCATTGAGCAATAGAATGTTAGAGGGCTTAATATCCCGGTGGACAATACCACTATCATGAGCAAACTGCAAAGCCGCTGCTAACTGCTCAAGAATTACGCCCGCTTCCGTCAAGCTAAGCGCTCCCTGTGATATGCGTTCGTGGAGTGTGCCCTTCGCAATATAGGGGGTGATCATATAACACCAGGGACCATATTCCCCATGATCAAGGACAGGCAGGATATGTTTATGCTGTAAAGTAGCCATAGCATTGACCTCGCGATGGAAGCGCGCGCAATGATCATTATGGCTGGCATGCACAAACTTAATCGCTACCTGGCAACCCGTACTGGTGTCGCAGGCAAGATAGATCTGCGACATTCCCCCCTTAGCTAGTTGCTTCTCCACGAGATATCGACCAATGGTTATCCCATTCAGTTCTTGCATGATATCTCCTGTAGTACCTATGACGTTCAACCAGTCTTACACAAGATACACGCCAATCTACGTAATTTAGTCTCAGGTTGTAAATACAATGCATCCCCCAAGTTCATCAGATCCTCGACAAAAGACCAAGCCGATCGGAGCAAAAGGACCTTTCCGCTACAATATGTTGCAAGAATCACTCTTAGTCCGTCTCTATTAATGACAACATTCTGTGTTAATAATTAAGAGGACTAAACGATGACTCTTTCCAGTAAAACACCGCAGTCGTGGGGACGTTATCCCAGGGTGAAGCCGCGTCAGGTAATTCCTGTGTTCTGGCGTGACGAGCTACCCAATCTTACCACGTTAGAGCAGCCAGTTTTGCCGTTTGGCTATGGACGCAGCTATGGTGATAGCTGTCTGAACGAAGATGGTATTACACTCGATATAAGTAATTTGAGGCGTTTTATCTCCTTTGATGAAGAACAGGGGATACTGCGTTGCGAAGCCGGGGTCTCATTGGCTGAGGTATTAGAGCTAATTGTGCCGCGTGGCTGGTTCCTGCCAGTGACGCCGGGCACCCAGTTTGTCTCGGTAGGTGGGGCGATTGCCAACGATGTGCACGGTAAAAATCATCATAAGGCCGGAACGTTTGGTTGCCATGTCACCCAATTTGAGCTGCTGCGCTCAAGTGGCGAGCGTTTCATCTGTACACCAACACAGCATAGCGAGCTGTTCCGCGCGACCATTGGTGGTTTGGGCCTGACAGGTATTATGCTGTGGGCCGAATTCCGTTTAAAGCGTATTGCCAACCCTTATATCAGCGTTGATCGTATCCGTTTCTCCTCACTGGACGAATTCAAGCAGATCGCCGCAGACTCAGATCAAGATTTTGAGTATACGGTAGCCTGGATAGATAGTCTGGGCAGTGGGAATGAACTTGGGCGTGGTATCTTTATGCGCGGCAATCATCTGGATGCGGGTGTGCAGATCTCAGAGAAAGAGAAGAAGAAGCTCACACTGACCGTACCGCTAGATTTTCCATCGTTTGTGCTAAATACGCTTTCTATCAAAGCCTTCAATACCACCTACTATCATGCTCAATTCGCCAAAAAAGTGCATAAGATTGAACACTATGAGCCGTTTTTCTATCCGCTTGATGCTATTCACCATTGGAACCGTATGTATGGCAAACGTGGCTTCTTCCAGTATCAATGTGTAGTGCCGTTTGAACATGGATATGAAGCGATGAAAGAAATATTGCGGCGTATCAGTACTTCTGGTGAGGGATCATTCCTGACGGTGTTTAAAGAGTTTGGGGACATCTCATCGCCTGGTATACTCTCTTTCCCGCGACCAGGCTTAACGCTAGCACTGGACTTTGCGAATAATGGGCAGAAGACGTTGCGCTTGTTTGATAGTCTGGACGAGCTGGTACGGCAAAATGGTGGCGCGATCTATCCGGCTAAGGATGCGCGTATGAGTGCTGAAGACTTCCAGCGCTATTATCCGCAGTGGCGCGCATTTGCGCAATATATTGACCCACAGTTCTCTTCCAGCTTTTGGCGACGTGTTGCAGTAGATGCTGCTGTACCAGCTTATGTCAATAAATAGGTAAGAAAATAATGAAAATAATGATTATTGGGGCAACGTCGGCGATTGCCCACGAAACGGCCAAGCGTTTTGCCAAGGATGGAGCGGAATGCTTCCTGGTGGCTCGTAACGCCGATAAATTACAGGCTATAGCAGACGATCTCAAGGTACGTGGTGCGCAACGCGTTGAGACGTTCCAGCTTGATGTGAACGAGCTGGAACAGCATCAGGCCATGTTTGATCAGGCGCTAGAACAATTGGGCAGTCTCGATATGCTCTTAATTGCTCATGGCACGTTGGGTGATCAGCGCAAATGCGAACTGAGCGTTGAGGAAACGATGAAAGAGCTGACGACGAACTTCACCAGTGTCGTCTCCCTACTGACACTGAGCGCAAATTACTTTGAGCAGCAGCAACGGGGCTGTATTGCTGTCATCTCGTCCGTGGCGGGTGATCGTGGTCGCAAAAGCAACTATGTGTATGGTACTGCCAAGGGTGCGGTCAATATCTTCCTGCAAGGGCTGCGCAATCGCCTGGCGAAATGCGGGGTGACGGTGCTGACGGTGAAGCCAGGCTTTGTCGATACGCCCATGACGGCACATCTGCGCAAAGGACTGCTGTTCGCTCAGCCCGCCGCTGTCGGTCGCGGGGTGTATGAGGCGATGAAGCAGGGGAAGGATGTTGTGTATCTGCCGTGGTTCTGGGGGGGGATTATGGTGGTGATTAAGAGTATACCAGAGCGAGTTTTTAAGCGGTTATCGTTGTAGTGCTTGCACGACACCCGTAGCCGCGCAATTCATTGCGCCAGGATCAACATTAAACGATACACCCGTAGCCGCGCAATTCATTGCGCCAGGATCAACATTAAACGATACACCCGTAGCCGCGCAATTCATTGCGCCAGGATCAACATTAAATGATACACCCGTAGCCACGCAATTCATTGCGCCAAGATCAACATTA
>VBJK01000104.1:0-14761 GCA_005879655.1 Chloroflexota bacterium
TGGTTGTAGTGGTTTTTTCTCCTGGGGTGGTATTGAGTGCTCATAATCGCGGTAAGGTTGTGCATATTCATAATAAGGCTGTGCATCATACTGCTGGCCTTTATCATCTGGTACGTTGTCGGGCGACGTAGGGTCATTCATATCTAGTAGCCTTTCGATGAACCGATAAACATGGATCTATTCGTTGGAAATGTCGATAATGACTGATGCTGTAAGGCAGTATTTACGGTAAGTTATAACATCCTCGCTCAAAAATAACAAGGAACAAGGCAACCACAAATTGCCCCCATAATGGACGTTTATCGATTTGCAAGCTGTGTTCGTACTATTGTAGGGGCAATCCCTTGTGCTTGCTCTGTGACCATGACCCCTGTAGGATGGGGGAGAAAAACGGCTTCATTTTGTCAATTGGTCCAATGATCCGTATAATTTTACTAGTCATATGACCATAGAGCGCAACTCATTCCCAGGGAGTGGGGTAGTAGGGCTTGGGGTGGCATTTGGCGAAGGCACCCTGGCGGGGTTTTGGGGTGTCCCCAAATGCCCCCCTTGCCCAAAAGATTTTGGGATTATGCACGAGTGCAAAAACACGAGAGCCAATAGGGATTGGGGGTCCAGGGGGCGAAGCCGCCCTGGCGGGTTTTGGGGTGTCCCCAAATGCCCCCATTGCCCAAAAGGTTTTGGGATTGTGCACGAGTGCAGAAACAAGAGAGGTGGCGGGGCTTGGGGTGGCATTTGGCGAAGGTACCCTGGTGGGGTTTTGGGGTGTCCCCAAATGCCCCCATTGCCCAAAAGGTTTTGGGATTGTGCACTAGCTCGTGACAAGATATTAAATCCTTGTTAAATGTATGAGCTTTTCATAGCTCCGCTTGTGGCATATGATGCTAGTGAGGTTTAGAGTGCACATTACTCTCTACCACACCTCTCACTGTTTCACCTGAAGGTAAGCATGTGCAATTGTAGATCAGTTGTTATTAGCAGCATGTTATTGAGGGGAACATCCATGAAGACTGAGACAAACGACCTCTTGCGTTTCGACTTGTTCCAGCAGCTCGTGCTATGGCTTGGCCAGAGCATGCATGGGAGTCGTAAGGGGAGACAATACCTCGAGTCCAACCTATCGCTCATGGAGATTGCGTCTGATAGAGAACTAGAAAGGCTCATTGACGCGCATGCTGAAGATAAGCCAGCGATGAAACAGCAAATGGAGCAGCATTTAGTACTCCTACAGGATGCACGCCAGCGTGGAGGAACACCGATCGCCGTACAGGATGCCTATGTTAATACATATGGTGGCTTTGCGCTTGACCTGCCGCCCTGGCTTAACATTGTCGAAGAGCAGTTTTTGCTGCTCGCCAAGTTACGTCGCCCTGAACGTACGAGAAAGGCACAGCTTACACTATTACGTGATGCACTGGCGCACGCTCGCTACGATAGACGTGTTGCTGATGCAACAATTGCAGAACTTCATAACAAATTAGGAAGTACGTTGTTAGAGGGGCCACATTATCTGAGCCGTGTCATGCATATGCAAGCCTTTGCAGAGGCCATTACAAGCCATACTACGGCGCTCACTCTATTTACACTGGAACGGTATCCCTTGCACTATGCAAAGACTCAGATTCTGCTACGACCGCCATACCGACTGTATGTTATCTTTGGCCAGCGACATTCTATCGAGCAGGCCATCACGTGCTATAACATGGCATCACATGTGTATACTCTCGATACGTTTCCCGAAGAATGGGCGAGGCTCCAGACTGCATTAGGTGCTGCTTATGCGCAACGCAAGAGCGGCGAGGCTACCGCAAATCTCAAACGCGCTATTGCCCATCACAAGCTAGCATTAGCCAGGGTTGATGAAACAACCAATGCAATGCTCGCAGCAACACTACAGATCAACCTGGGTGATACCTACCAGCTCTATAGTATGGTTGCTCAGAGTGACGATGCATGTAATAGCTATCTAGAGCTGGCAAGGGCGTGTTACAGAAGCGCGTTGCGGGTCTTTGCCCCACAAGTTGCGCCAAAGGAGTGGGCAAATATTCATATCAGGCTAGCGGCACTCTTCCAAAACTATCATGGAGAGGATGAACGCCAACGCGATTTGCATTTGCGCTGTGCTATTGTTTGTTATGAGAGTGCACTGCTGATCTATACTCCTGATGCATTTCTGGTCGAGTATGCTACGACGCTGGTCAATCTAGGACGCGCGCATCATCGGCGTTGCGGCAGCGATCACCAGCGCAATCTTGAGCAAGCGGCAGAATGCTATCGTACGGCTCTCACGGTCTTCACCAGCAAGGCATTCCCGGAGGAGTATCACCAGGTCTTGCATAGCTTGCAAGATGTTGAAGCAGAGCTGCTAGAGCACCGTGCATAAGCATCGCCCTACCGCGGGCAGCGCCCCGCCGCCAGGGCATCCACAAGGGACAAGACCGGTCAAATAAGCCTTACAGAACGAGCGTTCGCCCTTACAGGGCACCCATAAAGGACAAGACCGGTCAAATAAGCCTTACAGAACGGGCGTTCGCCCTTACAGGGCACCCACAAGGGATGCCCCTACAATGGTACGAACGCGCCTCACAAGCCGATACGTACCATTGTAGGGGCATCCCTTGTGGGTGCCCTGTAAGGGCAGGAGGGGCATATTTAACGGGTCTTGTCCCTTGTGGTTGCCCTGGTGGTGGGGCATCCCTTGTGCTTGCCCCATAGGCATGCGCGCTAAGCGGGGGTCGGGGGCTTCGCCCCTGGCGGGGTTTGGGGAGGCCCCAAATACTTCCATTCTTCTCTTTTGCCGCCTCCGGCGGCAGGAGAAAGGGAGTGCAGAGGGCTTCCCTCTGCTTAACGCGCATGCCTATGGGCGTCCCCTGGCTTACCCCCAGCCAGGGGACAAGGCAATAGAGCTTCAGACCTTCGCCAGATGGGATGCCTGTTCTACCAGTTCCATCAATTCGGGGGAGAGTCCTGGTGCGAACTCTTCGGGTCTTTCAGGGCCGGGCGTGACCGGGAAGCCCTCTGGCGCTTGCTGTGTAACTTCCAGTTCGCCACTGCGGGAAGGGGATGGACCCTGGAAGATTTTCGCCATCTCTGAGCTATCCAGTCGCCAATGAAATTGTTTGTTATGGGCACCCTGATCCATCAACTGCCTGACTTCTGGAAATTTCGTCGCGTCAAAATTGGGAATGGGCAAAACTTTACCCCAATTGACGCCCAGTACTTCTAATGCTCTGGCGTATGCATTCTCGTGTGCTTGGTCGCGTACAATCAGATATGAGATAGTCGAGCGAGCAATCTTATTGCTCGTCATCTCATAGAGACGACACTTTTGCAGCCGCCCAGTGGCCTCTAACATCAGGTTGTAGAGCAGATCGAGCGTCAGGTTGCCACTATTATACACATACGAACCCGACCAGGGGTTCCCTGCGGCATCGACGGGCATGGCCCCTTGAGCACCAACCAAGTAATGATGAATATTGCTCTGATGCAAGGCAATATTGAGTGGTGTAGCATCTCGTCCTTCCCCCATCTCTTTGCCTTGATAGCGTGGGGAGCCATCGAGGAGACGGTTGATGGTCGTTGCAATCAATTCGACGTGACTGATCTCCTCCGTGCCAATCCCTTGAATGAGGTCCAAGAATGGTTGAGCCTTGCCGCGAAAGTTGAAGCTCTGGAATAGATACTGCATCATTGTGCGCATCTCGCCGAATTGACCGCCTAGCCCTTCCTGTAAGGCATTGGCTGCTGCTGGATCTGGCTCATCTGATGCAATCTCGTTGATCAGTTTCTGTACATGGAAGAACATGAGGTTTTCTCCTTTGAAGTTCTATCGATGAAAAGGTCTGTGTTTGGTCATGCATGCACGATAAGGGACACGATTGGGGCTATGGAAATGTGACAGGCGATTACCACCAGATGTAAGCGAAACAGATCAGTTTTAGATCCTCTCGCGTAAGGGGACTTTTGCGCTCCTCCTGTTCTTTTTTCTCTTCTTGTAGGTCAGCTCCGATACTTTGTACAGTTGTTAAGAGCTCTTGCACATTTTTGTTGGTTTTGAATACCTCAAATGCTTTGCGTAGCGCTTTGACATAGACTCTAGGTTGCGGGCTGTTCAGTTTTTGTAGTGCTGCGATAACTTCTTTGCGGTTGAAGTTGGGCTGGTTTACGTAGCCGCGTAGGACGGTGGCGATGGTTTGTTGGATGGGGTCGAGTAGTTTGGGTGCTTCTTCAATAGCCACTTGCTCGATTGAGGATTGCAGGATTGAGGCAATCACCTTCTCTTGCAGGGCGAAGATATCGACTTGTAAGCTGCTGGGGACGACACGCGCAGTATCCGGTTGGCACTGGATGAGTTTAGTGATGCGATAGCGGTTATCGTCGATGTAGCTGCCCTGGGGATCGTCGGTGATGTCGATGTAGCGCCAGAAATGTTGGCGTTGTGGTCCATTGCCGTGCTTGCCAGTTGAGCTGTGCCCGCTGGCTTTGCGTTTATCGGGGGCGGTGAAGTAGAAGAAGACACCACGTTGTCCTTCCCGCAGGTGTCCGCTGTGGATGCCATCGGGCAATGCATCGAGCATCTGCCGCATGTCATTGTCGAGCAAGCCCTTGAGGCTTTGCAACAAGAATTCGCTGCTCGCCAGTTCGGCAAAGGTTTCCTGCTCTTCAATGACGCGGCCATCTTCACTGGCGATGCTGCGTAGGGTATTGAAGTTTTGTGGATGGACCACTTCCCCTAAGATGCTCGCGTCGAGCAGTCCGTTGCGGTCGATATTGGCGATTTTCTGCGAAAGACTTTCGACCAGACCTAAGAGTTGTTCCAGACCGTCATCGGGGAACATGTTCATGATCCATAGCGTGTCAAAGCTGGTCCCGATGCGATCAATGCGCCCGGCGCGCTGTATCATACGCGTGGGGTTCCAGTGCAGGTCATAGTTGATGAGCACGCCACAATCCTGTAAGTTCTGGCCCTCTGAGAGTACGTCGGTAGAGATGAGGATGTCTATTTCCTGGGTGCTCCCCGCGATATCGGCACGGCTATTTGCCAGCGGCGCAAAACGGGTCACGACTTTTGCGCGTTCTTTGGCATCAGTTCCGCTATCCATGCGCCGGATGTGTGGCTGTGCTGCCGCCTCTCTCCATTGTGCGGCTTCGGCTTGCTCGGAACACAATTGGCGATACAGGTAGCGTGCAGTGTCTTTATAATAGGTGAAGATCAGAACTTTTTGCCCTTTGAGGTCGTTGGCCAGCAGTTCTTTCAGCCGCATTAACTTGGCGTCCTGCTGCGGGGTGATCGCAGTGATGGCTTGCCAGACTTCGCGTAGAGCATCCACGTCTTTGCGCAGATCTTTATGCAGGCGTTTGAGATCGTATTGAGCAGCGTTGAGTGTAGGGAGTGTGGCGATGAATTGGCGCGCCTCCCGGTTGGCATCCAGCTCTTCTGCACGCGAGTTGGGAGTGGCATCATCTTCTTCATCTTCCTGGTTGAGGTAGCGCATGGCTTTTTGGAAGCTGCTGCTATCCAGTATGGTACTGTCGAGGATATAGCTTTCAAAGGTCTCTAGAAATTCCAGCGCACGCCGTACGCTGATACGGAAGGCGTCGATGCTGCTCTCAAAGCGTTTGAGGTAGCGACTCTTGAAGATGCCCACCAGGGCATCTTCGCGTCCCTCTTCAAACTGGTCGCGCTCAATGCCTTGCTTTTTGTAGCTTTCTAGCCGATAGGGGGCGAGCAGCAAGCCTTCGATGTGGCTGACGACTTTCGTATAGATCCCCTCGTAGGTGGCCTCCAGGTGGTAATGGATGGTTTTGAGCTTGCGTTCGGGCCAGCGGATGGGTTGGCCTTTGATGGTGGCATTAGGATAGGCTTGCTTGATGAAGGGACGTGTACGACGAATGGCGATCTCTTCGAGCAAATTGAAGAGCGCAATGCCGCTCTCTTGCTGACGATTTGCGCGCCGGGCGGCGATAAAGTAGCGTTGCAGATCCCCTATACCGGCGGCGGCGAAGAAACTGCGATCCCCATTCGTGAAGAGGTTGACTTGGTTGTAGAGATCGAAGATGTTATTAAGGAGCTGACCCGTTCCAACTGGGGCTGTAACAGTTGCCAGCCGCCGACATTAAAGTAGGCCGTGGCAACGTCGAGCGCCTGACCCTTGTGTTGCGCCAGGAGCTGGGTGAGGATCGCGCTCATCGTATGTTGCTGATTATCTATAACAAATGGGATATGCATATTTCCTCTTGTATCATGCTGATTATTTAATAGCTCATAGCCGGGTTTGAGTGCATGTCATAAAAAATCGTAGTTGCGCAATTTATTGCGCCGTGCTCGCCATTGCTATCCGTAGCCGCACAATTTATTGCACATGTTTTGCTTATTTATAGCCTTGGTGCAATAAGTTGCGCAACTACGATTTTTTATGACATGCGTGGCGCAATAAATTGCGCGGCTACGATTTTACATGTATAAAAACAGGCAAGTTAATGCTGTATGCTCTGCTTGCTTTCTACGGCATTGAGCACAGCGAGTCGTGCTTCATCACTATTCTTGGCAAGGCTCACCAGAACTGACACCTTTTGTAGGGTTGCCAGATCGGTGAGAGTAAGAAGCTGCTGGTGGACCCAATCTGTCATGGTAGGAAAACGTGCCTCAACGATCTGACTTATCGTTTGGCGATAGGACTCAAGCGCTTGCTCGCGGCCTTGCTCAAGACCTTGCTCAAGACCTTGCTCGCGGCCTTGCTCAAGGCCTTGCTTGATTCCTTTCTCAAGACCTTTTTTCTCAATATCTTGATAAACCCAAGATTCTTCTAAGATGCTCTTAAACACAGCAAACCTCCTTTGTAAGAACTCATGATCCGTTTCTTCTGTAAAGACCAGTCCTGCTATCACATGACCGAGTGATAACAAATGCCATTGTTTAGCTGCAACAATGTGGTCAACCATCTGATCAATGATCTGATGCTGCTTGCCCTCCTCTGCTAGTGGGAGCAACGGGTATAAGCCTACCAGACCAGACTCAAGAATCTTCGTGGCTGGGATCTCCCACATCTTGTAGTTGATAAAGCGGAATCTGAGGATCTCGATGCCATTGGGAAGCGCCCAGATCAAAGGTGATTCGACAATATTCTCCTCTTCGCGTAAATAGATGACGCACGAGATGACGCGACAATTGTGTTCACGCGTTGCTAGTACATTATACTCCAACAACCTTTGTCCCATGGTATCATCCTGAGTACTCTGTATCTCCAGATCCAAGACCATCTTTTCGCCGAATAATTCAATACTCATCGCCACATCGGCATGACGCGTCCAATTCTTGAGTTCGGTAGCCATATCCCCCAGGTAACGTGCCTCATCAATGACCATCGAGACGAAGTCCTGTGGATTAGCCATGATGAGCCGTTTTAGCGTATCATCCCAAACTTGTGTCAATAGTTTCCCTCCAACAAAGATATCTCAATTTTTATCCAACATATACCCGCAGGTACATTACATACTATACCATACATGCGCATCGCTGTCTATTAAAGGATTGTAAAATTGTTCCAAATTAGCACAACAGTTCTGGTTTGCTGACAAAAGGTAGATGCCTGTATTGGCCAGCCACATTAATGGCACCCTCTCTTGAGTGCCTGTGTGCATGGTGCTCGACTTATTGTACATTTCCTTCTACAATGGCGATCTCGTCTTCCGTTAGCCCATACAGCTGATAGACGATGTGATCAATCAAGCAATCCGTGCGGCGTAGCTGCTCCTTTTGATCGGTATCCAGGATAGAAGGACGCAAGATCAGGCGTGTTTTGTCCCAACCCTCTAACAGGAGCTTGCTACAGCGTTTATAGAGATCGACACGGCGTGTTGGCAGGTCGTGGTGTTTCTGGTACAGGATAGTGGTGAGGGAAAGTAAGAGCGGATTAGTAACGAGCGTCTGGATACGGATAGTATTGTGCAGCTTATCATTCAGCTCTTGCCCTAATGCGACCTGCCGGGGGTCTGGCGTCCCTGCTTGTGGGTCAGGTTGCCCAAACCATTTCTCGATAAAGAGGCGAATCTCTGCGGGACGGAATGGCAGCACTTCGTATTCGGGAAATGGCAATGGGGCGAGTTGACGATAGCCCGCAATGCGCGCTGTCACCACGATAGGCAACTGCGGATAACTTCTGCTGAGCTGTTCAATGGCCTCGAACACGCGCTTATATGTCGCGTAGCGCTCGTCTTTTTGCCTGCCGATAGCAGCTTCATCCAATGCATCGAGTAAGAATAACAGCTTGCCATCCCTTAGCTGAGACTCAATAAAGGTAAGCGCCTGCCCTTTGAAACCGTAGTGGTTATCCCAATCTTCAACGCTAAAATCAACGAGATTGGTATGTTTCGATTCGGCAAACTTGCTCAATTAAATATAGATGGGGAGCACATCTAGTAAACCGGCCAGTTGTCCATTGAGCGCCTGTACTGTCAGGTATTTAAGCAAAGTGGTCTTACCGGAGCCAGGATCGCCCAGCACAACGCACTGTTTCTGCTCACACAGTACTTTTTCTGGTGCTATGCCCTGGCTCTTATATGCCTCTTCAATACGTTGTCGCACAACCTGAAGAATAATATTGGGATCACTCTCTTTGTTGATGTCTGACGTTGTATGAGCGATCGATGCTCGTTGTAGGCGTTGTGGCACGTGTAAGTGGGTCAATGGAACTCTATTGTCCATATCCAGAATCTTGATGTAAGTGAGGCGCTGATCTTGTTTCAACGTATCCTGATAGTGCCGGGCATGTTGTGCAAGCAAGGTTTTTTCTGTTTCTTCTGTTATCTTTTGAAGATCGTTCTGCACAGATTGTGGTATGCTACTATGTGCAAACTGCTGCATTTTTATGTTACCAAGCTCTGCTCTTTCGGTTTGTGTTTCCTCTGTTGCCTGTTGTTGCTCGTCTCTCTGCTCAGGGAGAGGAACGGGGGAAGCAGTTGCGAGTTGTTCGCCTCTCTGCCCGGAAGGAGGAACGGGGGAAGCAGTTGCAATATGGTGTGTAGTCTCATGCGTACCAGAATGGTGAGGGAAATGCTGGTCATTGCTCAAGCCGAGCCGCTCGGCGACACCTTTCAGTTGAGGATTTTGGCTATTCTGTTTGTGCGCCCCAATGACAAGTTCTTCTAATCTTCCTTTTGCCATTGCCCACTGGATAAGTTCAAATACCGTATGCTCAAGGGTGCCATCTCTTACAAGACTCGAAAGATGCTCATTTAGTTGGTCAAAGACCATCATCTCTAAATCCTGGTGCGTAGGAAAAGCACTCAAGAGAGCTTCACGAACCTCTCTCAGTTGCGTGCCATCCAGGCCCAGGATGTCTTTCTTGCCATTCCTGCTATGACCAGCCAAAGCCCCGGTTAAATCTCGGCCATTCCTGTCTCGTTTGTTTACGACCTGTTTCAGGAACGCCGCGATGCGCTGTTTCATGTGCACTATTTGCCCTCGCTACACTTTTACTCGTGCTGGAAGGTATTATGTCATATTACTGTTTGCTCGGCAATGTAGGGTACAGTGGATGAGGCATTGTCCTATCGTAATTTACGGGTGTGGCTGCTTGCGGTAGCAAGCCTACTATGGAAAAAACCGTTTGCAAGCTACCGCAAGGTCGTGAAGAGTCAAGCAGAGACGAATAGGGATTTGTTATTCCTACGTTCTAGATAGGATGTTCGCCTGGAAGCCTATTCTGATAATCGTTGAACCGGGATTGAGTGCAGCAAGCCTTGCCGTCACGCGGAAATTATTGCCGACAGCGGCGGTATCCACCGAGTCCACAGCCCAACCAACAGGCCGCTCAGTTGACGCCTCAATAGCGACGGGATAGGCGATCGCTGACGATTCAACAAAGTGTCCAATATTGAGCGCCGGGGCATCGGGATCAGTCTCGTCCTCTTCCGGCACGAAGAACGTCACGCTATCGCGGTTAAAGTCATTGAGCGGACCATGATAATTGACAATGACGACACCAGTGACTAAAAACAACGTATTTGCAGGCGCGGGGCCGGTGACTCCAACCTTCAGTACTTGTACATTCTCAAAGCCGACAACACTAATGGCCATGAAAAACCTCCTATTTCTATGAACAATGCAAGTATTAGTAGCATGGGTTTACTATAACACAATGGTAAGTTGCTCAATTACAACTGCATAGTAAACGCTGCCGATAACTCTTTTTTGTAGGTGACATTCTCATAAACATAAAGGGGATTATGCTAGGTTGCGTATGCCAGCACGGCCATGGCTTGCAATGCCTCACTTTCTTATTTGACACCCTTACCTAACTGTACTACAATAGACACTGAGGAAGTGTACTTTTGACACCAGCTCATAGATGTCATGTGTCCAATATGGTATGTCATACTGAAAAAACGACATTATTGATGTATGATAAGATAGTTAATAGAGCGAGCAATGCTTGTATAATGCAGGCACGTTAAGCGAAATGAAGGGGCTCGTAGCATGGGAACAGCACTCCCTGTATTTATTATGGTAATATTGGTGATACTTTTCGGTATTGTGGTGATGGTTGTCACCTCAATCCTTGGTCCCAAGAAGCCAACACCCGAAAAGCTAGCCCCATACGAATGCGGTATTCAGGAGATTGAAGCGCCAAAGCGCCGTTTTCCGGTCAAGTATCTCTTGACGGGAATGCTCTTCATTGCCTTTGATATTGAGATTGTATCGTTTTATCCGCTCGCCGTTCTGATGCACCAGCTGCGGGTCTTCGGCTTGCTCGAATTGCTCGTTTTCCTGGTAATCTTGATGGTGGGTTACGTCTACGTTTGGCGGAAGGGAGCGTTTTCATGGGAGTAACGAATCCATGGGAGCCAGTGCAGGCTTACTCGAATACGCAGACACCACGTTTGCAGCGGGATGCTTTGTCTGTCCATCAAAAGGATGGTGGCTTTGGTATTTTGACCACACAGGTCAATAAGCTGATTGACTGGGGGCGTAGCGCTTCACTATGGCCTGCGCTCTTCGGTCTGGCTTGCTGTGCTATCGAAATGATGTCAACCAGTGCGGACCGTTTCGACATCTCGCGTTTTGGTGCTGAAGTATTCCGTGCCTCCCCACGTCAGGCCGACTTAATGATCGTCGCTGGCCGTTGCTCGATCAAGATGGCTCCTGTATTGCGGCAAATCTATGATCAGATGCCGGAACCGAAGTGGGTCATTTCGATGGGGGCCTGCGCATCCTGTGGAGGTGTCTTCAATAACTATGCCATCGTGCAAGGCGTTGATAAGATCGTCCCAGTTGATGTCTTTATCCCTGGTTGTCCTCCAACACCCGACATGTTGTTGTTTGGCTTCAATGAATTGCAACGCAAGATCCGCGAAGGTATCCCCAATCCACCAGATCCACTCAAGGCCAGCGGCCTGAAACTCGTGGGTCCTCTGGGTGAGGAACTATAGAAGACAAGACGCCATAGTCCGCCCTAGCTGGTCTTGTGGGGTAACCAACGAGGTGTGCCCCCTTTTACGACTACCAAGGATCGAGTGCCAATGATGCATAAGTAGGCCCGCGAGGAAGGGCAACCACAAGGAATTGCTCCTACAATGGGTCTGCTTGCCGCGTGCCATTGTAGGAGCAATTCCTTGTGGTGGTCAGTCTCATAGGCGTTAACTTAAGCGCGCAAAAGGCGGGGTTCAAAGGGGCGGCAAGCCCCTTTGGGGGGTGTGGGGTCTCCCCACTTTTCATCTCTTTCGCGCCAGCCGCAGGCTGGCGCGGGGAAAAAAGGTATGTGGGGACACCCCAAACCCCGGCAGGGGAGGACCCCTGCACCCCCACGGGACAGGGCGACGCCTTTAAGTCAATGCCTATGGGGGTGTCAGCCTTGCCATGTTGTATGGCATTGATGATAGAAGTTCTCTAATCATTTAGGAATTAATAGCATGGTCATAACAGCAGTTTCGACGGTAGAAACTGTACGAGAGAAGTTTCCCGATGCAGTGGTTGAGACCGTCGAATTTCGTAACGAACAGACTATTGTGCTGAAGCCGGAGCACTTGGTCAAGGTGTGTACTCATCTGAAGGGGAAGTTACAGTACGATATGCTCGAAACGGTCACGGCGGTTGACTGGCTTGAACGCGTCCCACGTTTCGATGTTGTGTATCAACTGTTGTCCTTGCCGCATCGCTGTTTTGTGCGCGTCAAAGTACGCGTTGGGCTACGCGGCGAAGAGCATCCAGCGCTGCCGTCTGTAACTGGTCTGTGGCCAGGTGCTAACTGGTATGAGCGTGAAGTCTATGACCTGTTTGGTATTGTCTTCACTGACCACCCCCAGCTGGTGCGTATTCTGATGCCAACTGATTGGACTACCCATCCTCTGCGCAAGGATTATCCTCTTTCCGGCTTCGATCTGCCTGAGCCGCATTGGGGAGGTCAGATCCCTTATGATACTGATCCAGGCGTTGGTGGCACCTATCAGCAGACGTTGCGTACTTCCGAAGGACGTGAGTTGAATGAGAGTCGTTCTCAGGTTAACCCGCAACAGGAACCGGGCACAAGCAAAAGAGGGTAGCTATGGCGAGACAAGAGATAAAGAGTGCACCTGAGCAGGGCCGCACGTATACCATTGAAGAAAACGAGTTGCTAGACGATGGGCAACGTAGCGATACGATGACCATCAATATGGGACCACAACATCCCAGTACGCACGGTGTGTTGCGCTTAATCCTGACCATCGAGGGCGAGACGGTGCTTAAGGCGGTGCCGGATATTGGCTTTTTGCACACTGGTATTGAGAAGACTGCTGAGGCAAAAAGTTATCATCAGGCGCTAGTATTAACCGATCGCATGGACTATCTGGCTCCTCTCAGTAACAATCTGGCTTACTCGTTGGCGGTGGAGCGCTTGCTGGGTATTGATGACGAGATCAACGACAAGATCAAATATGTCCGCGTGATTCTCGTTGAGTTGCAGCGCATCGCCAGCCATCTGGTCTGGTTGGGTACCAGCGCGCTCGACCTGGGGGCGATGAGTATGTTCCTGTACTGCTTCCGCGAGCGTGAGATGATCCTGGATGTCTTTGAGTTGATCTCCGGTGTGCGTATGATGACCAGCTATATCTGCCCCGGTGGTTTGCAAGCGGAACTCCCGCCAGGCTTTGACGCCAAGGTGCGTGAATTTACACAGATCTTCCCTGAGCGCTTGCAGGAGTATCACGATCTGCTGACGAATAACCAGCTCTTTTTGGAGCGCACGAAGGGGATTTGCGTGCTGAGCAGAGAAGATGCTATTGCGTATGGCGCTACTGGCGCGGTGCTACGCGGTAGTGGTGAGCCGTGGGATATTCGCAAGGTCTATCCTTATTCTGGTTATGAGCAGTTCGCATTTGATATTCCCGTTGGTAGCAATGGCGATGTCTATGATCGCTACCTGGTGCGCATGCTGGAGATGGAACAGAGCTTGCGCATCATCAATCAAGCGTTAGACGGCCTACCTACCGGATCTTACCGCGTACAGAACACCAAGATTGTGCCACCTCCCAAATGGCAGATCACCGGTAGTATGGAGGCGCTCATTCATCACTTTAAATTGTTCACCGAAGGCTACCGCCCGCCGAAGGGTGAGGTCTTTGTGCGTACCGAATCGCCCAAGGGTGAACTGGCATTCTACATCGTCAGCGATGGTTCGGCCAAACCCTATCGCATGCATGTGCGTGGGGCCTGCTTTGCCAACTTACAGGTCTTGCCCCGTATGGTCGAAGGAACCTTCCTCTCGGATGTAATCGCGGGCATTGGTAGTATTGATATTGTGCTTGGAGAGGTTGATAGATGATTTCAGAAGAGACAAAACAACGTATGCGCACTCTGGCGGCGCGTTATCCACTGGCTCGCTCAGCCGTGCTACCCTCACTCTACATTGCGCAAGAAGAAGAGGGGTATATTACTCAGGCAGGTTTGCAGGCCGTTGCGGACGCCATTGGCTTGACGGTAGACGATGTGGCGAGTGTCTCTACCTTCTATACCATGTACTGGCAGGAGCAGCCGGGGCGCAAAGTGATCAAGATTTGTACTAGCCTTTCCTGCTATCTGCGCGGCTGCGATACCTTGCTGCACCACCTTGAGCAGCGGCTCGGCATTAAGGCTGGCGAGACTACGCCTGACGGTAACTACACGCTCAAACCGATGGAATGCCTGGCATCCTGTGGCACAGCTCCGGTCTTACAGGTCAATGAAGAATTCGTCGAGAATGTCACACTGGAGCAGGCTGATAAGTTACTTGAGCAGTTGGAGCGTGAACTGAAAAAACTGTAACTAGCTAGATGAAGATCGCTTTGATTGCGTCTAATATTACAAGGAAAAGAGAAGTATGCCAGAGCTGATTGTGACGAAGGATATCCATGTCCCTGGTATAGACACCCTGGAGGTTTATCGCCAGCATGGCGGCTACGCAGCACTCGCCAAGGCTGTCAAGGGCTATCAGCCGGATGAGATCGTAGAGCTTGTGAAGAAATCCGGCCTGCGTGGTCGTGGTGGTGCAGGCTTCCCTACCGGACTGAAATGGAGCTTTCTTGCAAAAAATAATAAGGCGCGCTACCTCTGCTGCAACAGTGATGAGAGCGAGCCGGGCACATTTAAAGACCGTATGTTGATGGAACTGATCCCCCATCGCTTGGTCGAAGGCGTGCTGATTGCCTGTTACGCCTGCCGTGTGAAGACGGCCTTCATCTATGTACGCGGCGAGCTAGCATTAGCCGGGCGACAGGTTGAGCAAGCAGTAAAAGATGCGTATGCAGC
>VBJK01000104.1:14775-22037 GCA_005879655.1 Chloroflexota bacterium
GAGCGCATTAATGGAATCGCTCGAAGGGCGACGAGGCTATCCTCGTCTGAAGCCGCCATTTCCTGCCGTCATTGGTCTCTATGGTGGTCCGACCGTGATCAATAACTGCGAAACGCTGGCTACTCTTCCGGCTATTATCGAGGGTGGTGCCGATTGGTATGCCTCGTTTGGCACGGAGAAGAGTAAAGGCACGCGTATCTTCTGCCTGAGTGGGCATGTGAAAAAGCCAGGTAACTATGAACTGCCGCTCGGTACGCCGTTGCGTACGCTGATCTATGATGAGCTGTATGGGGGTGGTATGCTGGATGACAAAGCGTTAAAGGCGATCATTCCTGGTGGTTCTTCCACGTTCCTACTTGGCCCGGACAAAGTGGACACGCCACTCGACTTTGAGTCGATCGCCGCAGCAGGTTCCATGCTCGGTTCTGGCGGTACAATCGTCATGCACGAAGATACCTGTATTGTGGGTGCTGTATTGCGTGCAACCGAGTTCTATCGCGATGAATCATGCGGAAAATGCACGCCATGTCGCGAAGGCACGTTCTGGATGACCGAGATCTTCCATCGTCTCGAACACGGCGAGGGCAGACAGAAAGATATTGATCTGTTGATGGATATCTGTGATAACCTGAGTGGTAAGTCGTTCTGTCCGCTCGGTGATGCCGCAACTAGCTTGGTGACGAGCAGTATCAAGCTGTTCCGCAAGGAGTACGAGCATCACGTTGAGCATCGTCACTGCATGGTTGGTCCTGGTGCTGTCGCCCATGCGGGGGTCAGGTAACGTTATTAACGGGCGATCACGAGCCAGTGGCGTGATTGCTCAGTAGGTAGAGTTAAAATGCCAGAAGAGAAAAAAGACGAATTAGTGCACCTTACCATTGATGGTATGCCCGTGGCGGTTCCTCCCGGAACGCTGGTGTGGGCAGCGGCACGGCAGATAGGAATTGAGATTCCTATCTATTGCTATCATCCGAAGATGCCACCGTTGGGCGCATGTCGCATGTGCTTTGTCGAGATTGAGAAGATGCCTAAGCCGCCCCAGACTGCTTGTACAACACCTGTGAGCGAGGGGATGGTTGTGCATACGAAGACAGAGAAGGTCTTGAAAGCCCGCCGTGGTACGCTAGAGTTCTTGCTCATCAACCACCCGCTCGACTGTCCTATCTGCGATAAGGGCGGCGAATGCGATTTACAGGATTTTACGCTCCGTCATGGTCCTGATGGCACGCGCTTCGATCAGTACAAGCGCCACTATCAGAAGCCGATTCCTGTCAGTGAAGATGTTATGCTGGACCGCGAACGTTGCATTCTCTGCCAGCGTTGTACGCGTTTCAGCTCTGAAATTTCCATGGACAATGGCCTCGTGATGATCTCGCGTGGCTTCAAGATGGAAGTTGGCACAGCACCTGACCATGCTTTTGACTCAATCTTCTCTGGAAATACGACTGAGATCTGTCCTGTGGGTGCGCTAACGGCTACCAGTTATCGCTTTAAGGCACGTCCGTGGGAATTGAAGCGTATTCCGAGTGTCTGTAACAATTGTAGTGTTGGCTGTAATGCGCGCATTGACGTACGCGTCGATAAAATCATGCGTTTAATGTCGCGCAATAATGACGAGATTGATGATGGCTGGCTGTGTAACCGGGGTCGCTGGGGCTTTGGCTTCGTCAATAACCCTGAGCGTCTGCGTACGCCACTCATTCGCCGCAACGGCAACCTGCAACCGGCGAGCTGGGAAGAGGCGCTACACTATATTGCTAGCAACCTCAATGATACCATCTCCAAGCATGGCGCGCAGGCCGTTGGGGGTATTGGCTCAACACGCACAACCAACGAAGAGGCGTATCTCTTCCAGAAATTCCTGCGCCAAGTTGTAGGCACAGCTAACGTCGATCACCACCATGGGACCTTCCCAAGCGCTCCTGGTGGACGCGATCATGTGACGGGCAAACCATGGATGATGACCAATAGCATCGTCGATTTCGAGCAAGCTGGACACATCATCTTGATCGCCGCCGAACCATATGAACGCCAGCCCATCCTCAATCTGCGTCTGAAGAAGGCCATGCAAAAGGGCACCAAGATCACCATCGTCCATGCCATAGAGACCGAGATGGATCGCTTTACCGCCAGCGATATCTATAAAGTGCAGAAGATAACTATTCCGGTTAGTAGTGTCGGAGATGTGACTAAGGTACTATTAAAGCACGCGCTGGCGCATAAGGACGCAAGGAAAGATAGCAAGATATACATTGACAAAAAAGGGACGAAGGTAGCGGAGTCTACGCTCGGTGGTGAGATCTGCACGCAATTGCAGCAGCTCGCCGATGAGATCGTCAGTGACGGCAGTGCTGAGAAGGGAGCGATTATCCTCTACGACGAGATGGCAACACGTGATCTGGGTTGCGAGAGCCTCGCCCCCAACCTGCAAGCCTTGGCCGTGGTGAGCAATAATATCGACCGTCCCGGTACAGGTGTTGGTCCCCTCTTCGAGGACGCCAACTCGCTAGGTGCGCGCGACATGGGTCTAATGCCCGATGCCCTGCCCGGCTACAAGGCACCATCGGGTATGGGCATGGCGTACGAAGAGATGCTGCGTAACCCACAGCTCAAAGCGCTCTACATCATGGGTGCAAATCCCGCACGTCATCTAGAAAAAGGTGAGTTGCCTAAGACGCTAGACTTTATCGTCGTACAAGATATAGTATTAACAGAGACAGCGCAGCAGGCAGATGTCGTATTGCCAGCGGTGACATTCGCCGAAAAAGATGGCACCATGACCAATGTTGACCATCACGTGCAGGTTGTGCATAAAGCGTTGCGCCCACTACCTGGTGCGAAAGCCGACTGGGAGATACTAGTTGCCTTAGCTCGCCAGCTGGGCCAGCAATGGACATATGCCAGCCCGCGTGACATCTTTGCCGAAATTGCCGCCGACAATCCTTTCTATACTGGCCTGACGTGGGAAGATTTGGGCACGCAAGGAGTGCGCACACAAGAACAGGAGGTGGCGCATGTTTGAGCTTTTCAATAATCCCATCGTCGCTACGATTATCAAAAGTGCCATTGTGATCTTTGCCTTGCTAACAGCCTTCGCCTATATGACATTGATCGAGCGGCGTGTCGTGGCCAAGATTCAGGGTCGTATCGGACCCAACCGCGCTGGTCCCTTCGGTGTTTTCCAGCCCATAGCAGACGCCCTCAAGATGGCCTTTAAAGAGCAGATTGTGCCCTCGCAGGCGAAGAAGGTCGTTTATCTGATTTCGCCAATTATCTCTGTAGTTGTCGCACTGTGCGCCTTTGCCGTTGTGCCGATCGGCGCTAACTGGAGCTTGAACCAGCATCAGCCGAGCGTGTGGGACCCCTTCATTGCCGATATCAATGTAGGTCTACTCTGGATTCTCGCCATCTCATCGCTATCGGTCTATGGCATCGTGCTTGGTGGGTGGGCCTCTGGCAACCGTTATTCGTTGCTTGGTGCATTGCGTAGTGCTGCTCAAATGGTCTCCTATGAAACGAGTTTGGGCTTAGCACTTGCTGGTGTACTGATGTGGGCGGGTACACTGAGTCTGGTGGGTATTGTCTACGCGCAAGCACAGAGCGTGTGGTTTATCCTGGCCCAGCCCCTTGGCTTCGTCATCTACCTGATTGCAGGTGTTGCTGAAGTGAACCGCGCACCCTTTGACTTGCCGGAAGCCGAGCAAGAGTTGACCGCCGGTTATCTCACCGAGTTCAGTGGTTTGCGCTGGAGCCTCTACCAGATGGCCGAATACATTAACATGATCACGGTCGGTTCCGTTGCCTCAACGCTCTTCTTAGGTGGTTGGAGCTTCTTCGGTCTGGAACGTTTCGCTCCAGGATTGTCCATTCTCTTCTATGTCATCAAAGTGGCATGTTTCTTGTTCTTATTCATCTGGCTACGTGCAACGCTGCCGCGCATTCGTTATGATCGTTTAATGCGCTTCGGTTGGGAACTGCTGCTCCCGTTGGCGGTACTGAATGCGGTGATCACGGCGACCGTGGTGGCACTGGACTGGCCCTGGTGGGTCAGCGGCATTGCCGGTCTCGCAGTTATTGTCATCGTGCTGGCCAGTGTGCGTCGCAACGAGCAGAAAGCAGGCAAACGTTTCTCCGAGGCTTCACACAAGGGCAAGCAGGTACTTCCCTCTTCGGTGCGCCTGGTCAAGTTTGAGACTGAGACCAAAGAGGCCGTTCCTGCTGTAAGCGAGGAGAAGTCAGATAAGCAAGCTGTGAAGAAACAGGCTGTGAAGGCGTAGGATGACAAACGTAGGTGGCTTTGCTATCATGTATTGTGGGTTGTTGTAGAGTTTTTTTGTATGTTGTTGTGGAGTTTAGCATCTGGAGAACCCTTGAGGAGGATGATTATGTCTAGCAGCGCTTATCAGCAAATTATGGAGCAGGTTCGTCAACTTGAGCTTGAAGAGCAAATTAAGCTATTACAAGATATACTACAGGATTTATCTGTATTAGTGCAGCAGAATCAGCTTACGGCTAAACCACTTCATAGCATTTTAGAGCTGGAAGGATTGGGAAAAGAAATCTGGGAAGGTATTGACGTAGACCAGTATATTGAAGAGGAGAGAAATTCATGGGATGGGTAGAGGAGCTGAGGGGAAAAGTCATAGGAGTAGATACGGCTCCGTTCATTTACTTTATTGAGCGTAAGCCTATCTATGTGGATACGTTACGGCCATTTTTCCAAGCTGTCAGTAGAGGCGATATCAGAATAGTTACCTCTACTGTCACATTACTTGAAGTGTTAGTTGTTCCATTAAGAAATAATGAGGAATCTGTCGCGCAACAATATAGAGATATATTATTCCGTACTCAAGGGCTAACTACCTATGTTGTGACTCGACCAATAGCAGAAGAAGCTGCTCGTTTGCGAGCTGTTCATAATCTCCGCACGCCTGATTCTATTCATATGGCGACTGCCATCAATGCAGCAGCTTCATTCTTTCTCACTAACGATGTCAAGCTGCCGTCATCGCCAAGGCTACCAACGTTAGTGCTGGACAATTTAATAATAAAGTCATAAAAGGAGTTCATAATGTCCCTTGATATCATAAAAGGAATGGCCACCACCCTCAAAAATATGGGGAAGAAGCCAACCACCATCTCCTATCCAGAAGAGGAGCGCAAACTGCCAGCACGTTTCCGGGGTCGCCACGTGCTGCATCGCTATGACAATGGCCTGGAACGTTGTGTCGGTTGCTATCTATGCGCGGGCGCGTGCCCGGCTGACGCGATCTACATTGAGGCCGAGGAGAACACCGAAGAGCAGCGTGTCTCACCTGGTGAGCGTTACGCCAGAGTCTTCGACGTAAACATGTTGCGCTGCATCTTCTGTGGCTACTGCCAGGCCGCATGCCCAACGGGCGCGATTACCCTGGAAAAAGAGTACAAGCTGGCCTCTTACAATGCAGCTGACCTTGTCTATCACAAAGAACAATTGCTAGAGCCTGCCACACCACCAGTACAGGGTGCAATGACAGGCTCAAACCAGGTATGGGCTGACTTGCCACCAGAGGAGGCCATCCAGCCAACTCCGCAGGTGAACAAGGTCTTTGATGGCTCGCAGGCCAGCGCCGCCGCCGTTGGTCTCGGCACCGTGAAGACAGAGTGCCCCGTATTGCTGGTCGATGAGGAGCAGGATGAAGACAGAAGAAAGCTGTAGCATTTCAAGGAAAAAGTGATATGACACCTGAACAAATCTTGTTTTTTGTGCTGGCCATCTTCAGCATTGCCTCAGCAATAGGAGTAATCGCCTTCAAAAATGCCGTATATGGCGCATTGAGCCTGATACTTACCCTTTTGTTTCTGGCGCTCTTCTATCTGACATTGAATGCGATGTTCATTGCTATTGTGCAGATCCTAATTTATGCTGGTGCAATCATGGTCCTCTTCCTCTTTGTGGTGACGATGCTCTCGCCGGACGCACAAGATCTAGAGCGGGACCGTTTCTCCTGGCAGCGTATTGTCGGAGGCATCCTGGGGCTGACGCTGGCTAGTTCTTTGAGTTACCTGATCTTCAACGGTGTCAGGACCACCGTAATTGAGAAGCATGACAGCCTCGCGCAAGTTGTGCAGAGGCAAGGTGATATTGAAGCATTTGGGCAGGCCCTCTTCCACGGCTTCTTATTCCCCTTTGAGGTGACGAGCTTGCTGATTGTGATTGCGATGCTCGGTGCACTCGTCTTTGGTCGGAGGGCATTATGAAGAGAGCTGTTGGCAAAGAGCCGATAAGGATTGGGGGTCCAGGGGGCGAAGTCTCCCTGGCGGGCTTTGGGGTGTCCCCAAGTACTCCTTTTCTTCCCTTCTGCCGCCGGAGGCGGCAAGAAAAAGGGTGTGTAGAGGGTTTCCCTCTGCTAAAGCCCGCGCCTATGGGGGAAACCCCCCTCCCCCCCCCCAGGGCACCCACAAGGGATGCCCCTACAATGGATGACGGATCATCTTGTAACACGTGTTCGTTCCATTGTAGGGGCATCCCTTGTGGGTGCCCTGGGGGGGGAGGGGGGTTTCCCCCCAAAGCATGCAGACCCTATCAATCGTGTTTTAGTGCCTATGGAGGAAACTGAAGTATGGCAGTTACATCCTCTGTACCATTGGTCTGGTACTTAATTGTGAGCGCCATTATGTTTGCGATTGGCGCGTTGGGCGTCCTTATCAGACGCAACCCGCTGGTTATATTCATGTCTATTGAACTGATGTTGAATGCCGTCAATTAGTCCTGACGGTGGCTGCTGCTGAAGTGGTGGTAGGACTGGCACTAATCGTTTCCATATTCCGTACGCGCCGTGATATCGATGTTGACGACATGAATATGTTGCGAGGTTAAGCAGGGGGAGATATGGTAAATCTAAGTTTGTGGGTGCTCATATGGCCTCTGTTGGGATTTATAATCCTGGGGCTATTGGGCCGCGTCCTGACGCGTAGCGCGATACTAAGGGTGGCCTGGGCTGGCTGTGGCCTCTCATTCCTGTTCGCGCTCTTCAACTTTCTCTCGATGCTGGGAGCTGCTCCAGCGGCTCGCACTAGCGATGTCACCGTATATAACTGGATTGTTTCTGGTGATTTACCCAACGGTTTGCAGGTGAACTTTGGTCTGCTCTACGATCCGTTAAGCGCGACGATGTTGTTGGTTGTTACAGGCGTTGGACTCTTGATCCACATCTATTCAGCAGGATATATGGAGGATGATCCAGGTTTCTGGCGTTTCTTCGCCTACCTGAACTTCTTTA
>VBJK01000052.1 GCA_005879655.1 Chloroflexota bacterium
GTTGGTATCCACTCATCGAGATCCAGAAACTGGTAGGCGTACAGGCCCTCTTTGAAACCATCTTCAACTTTGTGCACTTCGATGTACAGCAGGCCTTTATATTTGATAAGGAGACCTCGCCTTTGCCGATACACATTCTGGGGCGAGATGGTTTTGAAAGAACGAACTTCACCCTCGCTGCAAACTTTTCTCTAGATGCTCTCTCATCTCAGATCCAGCTTTCTCTGCAATGTGATACGAAGGATCTCGGCCTTGAGCAGATCAAGTCTATTGGAGATGCTTATGAGCGAGCATTGGTTGAGCTGGCAAGTGAGCCGCATGGAGGGTACCAGCAAGGTGGGCACCCACAAGGGATGCCCCTACAATGGAACGAGCATGTCTTGCGGGCTGATCCGTCTGGTGTCACGGTATCCCCTGTGGGTGCGAGGCAGGGATTGCGCAACGCATTGGGTGAACAACACGTTGCCCCGCGTACCCGCATAGAGAAAGCCCTGGCCGCTATCTGGCAAGATCTCCTGAACCTTAAGCAGGTTAGTATTACTGACAACTTCTTTGAGCTAGGCGGGCATTCATTGCTGGCAGTACAATTACTCAATCGTATGAATAAGGAGTTTGGTTCGTGGCTTAAGGCACATGGGCGACCTGCGCTTTCTCTTACAATACTGTTTCAGGTGCCGACGATTGAGCAGGCTGCTGCTCTTTTAGAAGAGACCGTGAGATCTGAGGAGCCCTATGCGCTCGTGATACAAGGGACAGCACAGGCGCAAGGGATACGGGCAATGACGGGCGCTTCTCCTTGCGTGCTCATCCAGCCGGTCAGAGGAGCTTATAGCCGAAAAGAACTTTCTCCTTTCTTCTGTGTACATCCCAGCCCTGGCGTGGTCTCTTGCTTCTTAGATCTAGCCAAGCATTTGCGCCATGATCGACCGTTCTATGGCATTCAGGCACCTGGTTTGGATAATGATGAGGCTCTCTTTAGCTGTATTGAGGAGATGGCTGCATTCTATATTGATGAGCTGCTGGCCATTCAGCCAAACGGCCCCTACCTGCTAGGGGGTCACTCCTTCGGGGGATATGTGGCATTCGAGATGGCTCAGCAATTGCGGGCACGAGGGGCTTCTGTGGCATTGTTAGCACTGCTAGATTGCTATCCCAGAGAGTTAGATACATCAGCTACGTCTCTGCACGCGCGTTCTGATACCACCTCGACAGGGATGATCAAGGATTATGTGAGACCAATTAAGGTGCTCGTCGAGACACTGAGCCGCTATTGGAGCACGAAGATAGCGATCTCGGATGATGATCTGTGTCGTCTGCAACCTGATGAGCAATTGGTCTATCTCTTAGAGCGGCTCAAAGCAGTGCAGGTCGTACCGGACGATACGGATATTGCTCAGGTCTGTAGGCTGGTACAAGTAAGTGAGGCCCATGAATCCGCTCTGCAAAAGTACCGACTGCGCCCTTATGCAGGACAGATCACGCTCTTCCGTAGTGAGGATACAGAAGCTGACGCCTTGTCGTGGACTCCATTTTCTGCTGCACCAGTCGAGGTGCATACCATATCAGGTGATCACATTTTGATGCTAGTCGAACCGTATGTCCAATCGTTAGCGATGCAGTTGCAACGGTGTATGGATAAGCTGGATAATTAACAAAAAAGAAGAACGGGATATTTGTAATGCCACAAGCTTATAATTTACAAGGTGATGCTCTCTATGCCAATCCATATCCTTTGTATCAGCGCTTGCGCTCGGACCATCCTGTCCATCTCGATACCTCGTTAGGATGCTGGGTCGTAACAGCCTATAGAGACGTAGCGCTAGCTCTTTCTAATAGAAGCTTATCTTCTGAACGCTTCATGAGCGCGACAGCTTTCAAAGATGAGTCATGGCAAAAGCTAGCCCCTTTGCTCGTCTATGTCTCCAACCTCATGTTTTTTGCCGATCCTCCAAAACATACTCGGTTGCGCTCTTTAGTCAGCAAAATATTCTCCGCTCACATGATCGAAACATGGCGGGGTCATATCCAAAGAGTCGTCGATGAGCGACTTGATCTGGTATACGAAAAAAGGCAGATGGATGTTATACGTGATATAGCCCTGCCATTACTGATACAAGTCATTGCCGATATGTTTGGTATTCCTGCTAACGATCAGCCTCAATTCAAACGCTGGTCAGACGATCTGGCTGAATTTCTTGGCATGCCCCCCACGCTTAAACTGTATACGCGCTTAATGCAAAGCATAGAGGAATTTATGGCGTATTTTCGCAGCATAGTAGCCCAAAGGCGGGACCAGCGGCACCGCTCTACACATCAACAGGAAGATCTTATTGATGTGCTTATTCTTGCCAGAGATCATGCAGATGCCTTGTCTGAGGATGAGCTACTGGTCAATTGTATCGGTCTCTTTGCCGGAGGGCATGAGACTACTACTAATCTTATTGGGAATGGGTTGCTTGCACTCTTGCGCAACCGCGCAGAGCTGCAAAAGCTACAAAACAACCCTCAGTTAATCGTCAGCGCAGTAGAGGAATGCTTGCGTTATGACAGCCCTGTTCAGTTTACGGCCCGTAAAGCGCTAGAGCATATATCAATCAGAGGGAAGAAAATCTCTAAAGGGCAAAGTGTCCTGCTGATGCTTGGAGCGGCCAATCGAGATCCAGATCAGTTTCATGATCCAGATCGCTTTGATATTAGTAGGCAAGAGAATCGACATCTGGCTTTTGGCCACAATATTCATTACTGTGTAGGAGCGGCGTTGGGACGCCTGGAAGCACAGATAGCGATCAATACCATCCTTCGGCGTATGCCTGAGCTACAGCTCACACCTCAACCGTTGAGATGGCAAGAAAATCTGTCATTTCATGGCGTCAAAGAGCTGCTCGTCTCATTTTGAAGCGAAGGGAATTACATATGGTCTCACTCTCGAATAATCAGGATGTATCTCGAAAAGGGTCCCTATAACAGAAACTTTTTCTCAAAACAGTTTTAATAGGAAGGACTGTGTAGTAAAAAGAGAGAAAATTTTTGTAGAGACCATTCTCATGCGCAGTAATCGATCCACTAATCACTTCTGATTCCCCAGGTTTTATTTTAAAAGCCATTGACGAGCCATCTTCTAGATCCAAGAGATTAGAGCTATCTGGGGCAATTAGCCTTGTCTTATGGGAATTGTTGGAACCCTCTTGAACCCACCGTGCTTCCCAGCGTCTAGAAAATAAAAGGAGCCGTCTGGTGCAATGAATGAGGTGATCTGAATGTTCATGGCTCTCCAGCTCTGGAAGTCTGCTGCATTCGGTTGAAGATAGACATCGTTATGAGTATCTGCGTGTAGGAGCATACCAGTAGCAACTTGCCTTAATGTGAGATATCCATCACCAATATCTTCTGGTATCCACTGTTGAGAAGGGCTATCATTGTATTCACTCAAATAGGTACCCCTTTCCACTGTAGCCTCAACTACTTTGCCAGACTGGAAGTACCTCAGAATAAGAGGATTTGGAGATACCTCTACAGCTTTCCAGAGCTGGAAACTTCCACCATTGGGAAGATGCATATACACTCTGCTGCCATTTCCATCAAGACACCTGCCTGTTGCCTTCTGCATCACATGAGAATATTCACGCTTGAGAGGTTCTCTTCCAGGCTGCCCTGCCTTCTTGTAAGCCTGTCGAGCAAGAGAGGTAAGAGTTTCAGCTTTCTGCAACCACGCCATGTATTTTCAGGATCAAGCTCGATAGCACGTTCAAATGCTTCCAGTGCCTCTTCTGCACGTTGAAGATGGCCGAGTGTCTGTCCTTTATCATGCCACGACCATGTATTGTTAGGGGCAATATTCGTCGCTTGCTCGTAAACATCCAAAGCCTCATTGTAGCGCCTAAGATCGAGATAGACTCTCCCCTTACCTAGATAGGCATCAATAGAATCTGATTCTAGTCGGAGAGCCTGATCATAAGCTGTTATTGCTTCTTCATATCGTTTTAACATACGAAGCACCTGTCCCTTTCTACTCCAAATAGATGCATACTGAGGGTCAAGCTCTAATGCTCGTTCGTATGATTGTCACTTGAACCGAAGTTTGGCTCTCCACCGATTTTGGTGCAAAAATCTCATCAGCATGGCGGCTTGAAGACCATCGCCCGCTCCAGCAGCGGTTTCGCGGTATGTGTCTATAGCTCAACAATATGATGAGCACCAAAATCGGTGGAGAGCCAAACTCAGGTACAATCTTCAGTTGTCCGGCCACTCTATGCCTTATTCGCGGCCATTAATTGCTATTTGTGACAAGGGTGCCACTTACGGGTGTAGTAGTTATAACACGAGCGAATCTTGATTTCACTGGTGAGGCCAACGGAACTCTCCAGTGGGACACTGGCGCTTGCGGAAGTGCTGCCACTTGCAAATGCCTTGGGAGTTGTCATGGGATTTGCAACAAAGACGAACGAGAAGCTCATGAGGAGGAGGCTCACGGCCAGAGCCCTCAAAAAGACCCGTTTCATAGATACAATCACCTTTCTTCATGGGGCGCTAGTACGCTCTACGACTATATTTAGGATTACCATGTTTCTGATGATACATAGGCATCTTCTTCTATTGTAGCTCAAATCTCTTAAAAATGCCATTATTTTAAAATAAATATAAAATGGGTATGACTGGTAAATTGGGTGAAGACTCGGACAAAAATGAGCGTGGATAGCCTGTGTGTTCGAAGATTGACCCAAAATTTGGGTGGGTGAAGGTTCGGACAGATTTCCACAGTCGTACTTATTGCAGAAGAGTAGAGCACTTGGTACATTGGCTCAAGGTCCTACCATTTTTGAGGTGAATCCTCTACCATTTTGTTCAAGGTTCGACCACTTTCAAGAGATGCCGGTGTGTTGACCGAGCAGCAAGCCAAAAATGAGGGGATCTCCAGAACAAATCCTGCTCGACAGCCGAGCTTTGCAGGCTTCTTCCCTCTGAGTCTTCTGTGTTTTTTAGCCATGTACCAAGAACGAAAGACGGCAATGTGCACACGAATTCTCATGTCTTGGCATATTCTCTATTCTTTTACAGCAGCAAATAGCCTTTCTGGTCGAACCTTCACTCAAATGGTACAGGTACAAGAACTGGATCAAGCTCCCCGTTCCCTGCCCAATGGAACCTCTATTGTCGAAGTGTATGATGAGGCGGATGGCCAACTGCTCATTCTGGGCGAGCCTGGTTCTGGCAAAACCACACTCTTGCTAGAACTGACACGTAACCTGCTAGAACGTGCCCAAGTCAGTGAAAGCTCTCCCATGCCTGTGATCTTCAACCTGTCATCTTGGGCTAAGAGACGGCTCCCTTTGGTCAAATGGCTGGTTGAAGAGCTAAGAATAGGTGATTTTATATGGCGCTATCCATTAGGCTATTTCTGTATCTCTATTCTCTTCTCTCTCTGTTCTCGATTATGCCGTTGAGCGTATTCTCCTGCGCAAAGTCGGTGACGGCTACATTTTTGTGCATCGGCTCCTGCTTGAGTATTTTGTTGCTCTTGATCACCCCATGTCTTCTGAGACCGTACCCTTAGAAAACCAGACAAGTGACTGACCCTATCTCTATGCTGGGCCTGAACTCGCTGGAGAAGGAATATAGCTGTTTTGGGCTATTTTGTTATTCCGACTTTCTGTTCCAACCATGGGCAAACCCCAAGATGTTTAGACAAGGGCGACCACTATGAGGAGGTGCGTGACATCCTTGACGCATTCGGCTTTACTGCCCACATCCGCCAGCGGGGAGAATAA
>VBJK01000053.1 GCA_005879655.1 Chloroflexota bacterium
GGGCGATATCGAACATATTCAAAGACTCCTTGGTTAAGTGCTAAGCTACAGTAGGGCTAAGTAGCCAGCAGGCCATATGCTCATCGCTGGCTGTACCAATCAGCTCAATCAGATGCTCAATTGCCCCAACATTGCTCATTTGAGCGGCTTTTTGCTGTGCTAGGTCAGCAAGACTAGGGAAACGTGCCTTGACGAGATTGATCAGTATTTCTCTTGAAACTTGTAACGCGCCTTCCGCTTTCCCTCTAGCCTCACCTATGGCTACTCCCCTAGCCTCGCTCTCTTCCTTCATTTTTTTCACCATAGGGCTTTCATTCCACAAGTGATCGAACATATTCAAAACCTCCATGATCTTGGATTTCTCTTCCAGCGGAACTGTCCCACTTCGCTCTAGGAGCAGTTTTATCCAGGCATATTGTTGCGCTAAAGTGGTTTCATCTTCACGATACAATTCAGCTAGCTCATTCATCACCTGCTGCATTAGCTCATGGGTGACGCCTTCCATGGCTGGCAGTAATGGATAGATGCAGGTGGCATGAGCACGCACGTATTGTTCGGCATCTAACGTAAACAATGGTAGCACGACAAACTTAAAGTGTATCAGCAATCCATCCTCATTCTCAATGACTAATGGCGTTCGGGCCATAGTCGTCTTAAAAGGATAGACGAGAATCGAGATGACTGGCCGATGCTGATCATGATATAGTATAGCATTATAAGCCAACATTCTGGCAGCCATATGGTTATCGGCACCTGTTTCAAATTCTAGATGCAAGATATGCTTCGTGCCTTTGTAGTCGATGAGAAATACTTTGTCAGCTCGCACCGCTGGCCGGATCATCTCAACGTTGAGCGTCCCCTTGTACACTGCTCCTGGCAACAGGAGCGGCAGGATGGCCGCAGCTTGTTGTTCGACAAGGTCTTTCAAGCTAGCATCGTATTGTTGCGCTGGTTGAGAATCTGCTTTCAAACTCATATCGTCTAGTTGAGTTTGACCATCATCGGTCTGCTTATTTGAGGATGCTTTGCTCATAAAGCTAACACCCTCCCATCATTTTTTCTATCATATATTTCAATGAACTCCATAATGGCACTAAGAGTTTTTGATACATGCACATGCGACGATCAACTCTCCACGATAAATGGGACATCTTGCAACAATTTGATCAGCTCCTCTTTGAAATCACGAGCAGCTTCCCACTGCTGCTCATACCACTCGGCTATATCGCTAAGAGCCAATACAGCGGGTACTTTGGCGGCGACGACACGATCCCCTTCGCCCAACCCGACCACGGACGCAATCTCATCTTCCGGCATGCGACATCCGCGCAGGCGCTCAGCAGTGATCTCCTCAGCAGTCAGGTTGGTATGGCAAGCTAGGTTCAGTTCCTTGCTGGAGAGTAGCCCGCCGTACGTGAAGTCCGAAGAGCCGATTATAGCCGCAATGGGTTTGTAGTCCTGCTCCCACATCTTCCCGTTAGAGAAGAGATAGCAATTGATAGCAGGCGATCGTTTCGTATGCAGACGTACTTGAACGCGTTCTTCGCTCAAAAAGGCGATCAGACTTCTAACAAGATCCCGCCCTATTTCGTCTACATGAGGGACAAAACTCTCGCTCACCTCTTTCAGCAACCTCATGCGCATTTCAAACAAGCCCATGTCTGATGCATCCTTTGGTTCATCGCCTAATAACAGACGAAAGCTACTCATATCACTGAGACCATCCTTCAACAGATGCCAGGGCCCAACATCAAACGCAGACGTGGCAATGTCGAGCGATTTGCCTTCACACTGCTTCAGCAGGCTTTTGAGCACATACCACATCATATGGTGATTGTTGTCTATGACAAATGGAATACGGTTACTCAATTAGTCACCCCCTCTTATCGATAAAAAAAGACCCTGCATAGGACTGTTCCTATTGTTATCTAGTCCATACTATACCATAGACGTAGCGAGGAGGACAATAGCTCAAGAACCCCTCCTTACGAATGAGGAGGACTAGACCATATTTCAAAAAATTTTAAAATATTTGAAAACTAATAACTATTAGATAAATTTTAGAAAACGCTAAACTGTGCCTATGAATGAGAGTGATGACATTCCGAAGCTTCTAGGATATGTATCAGTAAAAGAGGCAGCAGAGATACTAAATATCTCAGAAAAGATGGTCTACTTTTACATTGAAAATAAGCGTATTCATGCTGTACGGGCTTCTAACATTCTTCTGATCTCAACTGATGAACTTGAGAAATTCAAGCAAAGATCAGTTGGTAGGCCGCGTACAAAAACGCCTGGTTGGCGCATTTCTACCAAAGACAATCAGCTTTTTGTCCTGACCATCAGCGTAAAGATGTGGTCAGGTAAGCATGAAAGCCTAACGAAGAAGTTAGATGAGATACGCAAAAACGGAACTCACTATTTTCTAGGTACAGTAGCCCGTTACATCTTTCACTATCATTCTTCGCCAGACAGAGTAGAGATTCAGCTCATCTGGAAAACAAGTATCATGCCTGACGAAACAGCTCGCCAGCAAGCATTAGCCGCCTTTCAACAGGAACTAGCGGATGTGTTGGATTGGCAGACGGCGCACTATGTGGATGGGATGGTACTAATGCATACATGATCAAATTTTTATGATAAAAACATGTTCTTTCGTAGTTTATGCCATTTATGGCGTGAGACACACAATGCGAAACGCGTGTCACGGAGTGTGGTGAAGTAATGCGTATCATTCAAAAGTCATTGCTGGATGATGATCAGGCACAAACAATGATCAGTCAAGACGAAATTAACAATATACTCTGGAAAGCCTGTGATACCTTCCGAGGGACGGTCGATCCCTCGGAGTATAAAAACTATATCCTGGTCATGCTCTTCCTCAAATATATCTCGGATGTGTGGCAGGACCATTATACCCAATTTCAGGAACAGTTTGGTGGTGCTGTAGAGCGCATCCGACGCCGCATGAGCCGCGAACGCTTTGTCTTACCTGAGGGTTGCGATTTCCAGAGCCTGTATGAGCAGCGCAAGGCTGATAATATCGGTCAACAGATCAACAATGTGCTTGATAAGATTGAGGATGCCAACCGCGCGAAATTAGAGAGTGTCTTCCGCAATATCGACTTCAATTCCGAATCTAATCTGGGCAAGACGAAGGATCGTAACGCCCGCTTGCAGCAGCTGCTTGACGATTTTGATCACCCCAAGCTAGATCTACGACCGTCCCGCATCGGCAACCTGGATGTGATCGGCAATTCCTATGAATATTTGATTGCTCGTTTCGCGTCGGGAGCTGGTAAGAAGGCAGGTGAGTTCTATACCCCACCAGAGGTTTCCGCATTACTGGCAGAGCTGCTTGCTCCTCAGCCAGGGGAGCGCATCTGTGACCCGGCCTGTGGCTCTGGGTCGCTCCTCATCAAGTGTGCTCGACAGGTGAGTAGCAATGATTTCTCGCTCTTCGGCCAGGAGAGCAACGGCAGCACATGGGCACTAGCTAAGATGAATATGTTCCTGCACGGCATAGACAATGCGCGCATCGAATGGGGCGATACGCTACGCAACCCGCAACTGATCGAGGATGACCAACTCATGCACTTTGAAGTTGTGGTTGCCAATCCCCCGTTCTCGCTCGACAAATGGGGTGCTGATATTGCGCTAGCCGACCGCTTCAAGCGCTTCCGCCGTGCTATTCCTCCCAAAAGCAAGGGTGACTACGCCTTTATCCAGCACATGGTAGAGACCATGGAACCGTCCAAAGGCCGAGCTGGCGTGATTGTCCCGCATGGCGTACTCTTCCGCGCCAACTCTGAAGGTCAGATCCGACAACAACTCATCGGGGAAAATCTGCTGGATGCCGTGATTGGCCTCCCCCAAAATCTCTTTTTCGGTACAGGCATCCCGGCGGCGATCCTCCTCTTCCGGCGCAACAAAGCCGATGATACTGTCCTCTTCATTGATGCCAACCGCGACTTTGAGCCAGGGACCAATCAGAACAAGCTAGGCATGGCGCATGTCGCACGCATTGTGGATACCTACCGCAAGCGTGTTACGGTTGAGCGTTACAGCTATGTAGCAAGACGTGAGGAGATTATAGCGAATGATTGTAATCTCAATATTTCAAGATATGTGGACATATTTGAGGAGGAAGAGGAAATAGATATTGTAGCTGTGCAGAGAGAAATCATACAAATTGAGAGCAAGCTTCACTATCACAGTCAAATATTAGCTAAATATTTTCAAGAGCTTGGGCTTAAGATATGAAGATATATATAGAAACTATTCCTTGCGGATGGATAAATAATTTACTAGATGAGATTGCAGAAAGAGGAAGTGGCCATACGCCAGATAAAGATATTCCTGAATACTGGAATGGAGACATCAGATGGATTTCGCTCAAGGACAGCAATAAATTAGATAGAATCTATATTTCAGATACGGAGGACAAGGTTAGTCAAAAAGGAATACAGCATTCTTCAGCTGTCTTGCATCCAGCAGGTGTCGTAGTTCTTTCCAGAGACGCAGGCGTGGGAAAGAGCGCAATTACAACACGAGAAATGGCTGTAAGCCAGCATTTCGTTGTTTGGAAATGCGGGCAAAAGCTGAATAACCATTATCTGTATTATTGGCTTCAGTTAATGAAACCAGAGTTTGAAAGGATAGCTGTAGGTTCAACCATAAAAACGATAGGGTTGCCCTATTTCAAAAAGTTTCGTGTTGTCTATCCAATCTTAATGAGAGAGCAACTTGAAATTGTTGAAATTTTCACGAATTGGGACCATGCCATCGACCTCACCACCCAACTTATTGAAGCGAAACAGCAGCGTAAGCGTGGGTTGATGCAGCAGTTGTTGACGGGAAAGAAGAGGTTTAAACATTTTATCAATTCTAAGGAAACTCAAGATACCGAAATTGGACCAATCCCCTCTGATTGGCTCTATACGACTATCAGTGCTATTGCACACTCTGTCTCAGAGCGCAATGTGGCAGGGTGCGACCTTCCAGTTCTCTCATGCACCAAGTATCAGGGATTAGTCGATTCAATGACTTACTTCGGCAGAAAGATATTTAGCGATGATACGTCAACGTACAAAATTGTGCGTCGCCACCAGTTTGCTTACGCGACTAATCATATTGAAGAAGGATCAATTGGCTACCAAGACCTCTACGATGAGGCACTAATTAGCCCAATGTATACAGTATTTGAGACAAAATCAAATGTTGAAGATAGGTTTATATATGCGTTATTTAAGACTGAAATATATCGACAGATTTTTGAGAGAAGTACCAGTGCCTCAGTTGATCGTCGTGGTAGCTTACGTTGGAGTGAATTTTCGCGCATTAAAGTGCCGTTACCATCTTTACCAGAACAAAAGTGTATTGCACAAGTGCTAGACACATGTGACCAAGAGCTAGCGCTACTCAATCGCAAGCTAGCATTATTAAAAAAGCAGAAGCAGGGCTTAATGCAACAGCTGCTAACCGGAAAGGTGCGAGTAAAGCTATGATGAACGTGCCGTCGTTTCGTGAAGAGTTGGTCTCACAGATTCCTGCGCTCCAACTGTTGAAAGCGCTCGGCTACACTTATCTCACGCCCACGGAGGCTCTAGCGGCGCGTGGTGGCAAGTTGAGCAATGTCATCCTGGATTCAGTACTGGCGACCTTTCTGCGCACACAAAACAGCATTCACCAGCAAGGG
>VBJK01000054.1 GCA_005879655.1 Chloroflexota bacterium
CTGGTTTGATCTAGCTCAAGAAGAGCAACATTCATTGACCGAGTCGGCACGTGCATACGAAGAACGTCGGCGTGGTGAGAGAACTAGTGGTAGCACCGCATTCCCTAGACGCAACACAATCGATAGCGATGATGACTTACCACCAATAGACGAGCGGCCCACCCAGATCACACCACAAGCACCACGCATCTCTCAGCCCATCGGACAGGTGCCAACCAGGACACCTGCCCCCAGAGATCGCAATGTCCAGCAACCGCCACGCATCTCTCAGCCCATCGGACAGGTACCAACCAGGACACCTGCCCCTAGAGATCGCAATGTCCAGCAACCGCCTGTCGGCAGTAGGTCAACAGCATCTGCTCAACCTATATCGCAACGACCTGCGGTGGCTCCTCGTCCTCGACCAGCAGCAAGCCGTACCGGCACTAGGCCACCCAACCGCATGATGCAGAGACCCCCGCGTCATAATCGAGGTCTCTATACCATTGGCATTATTCTTATTCTCATCATATTGCTTCTCGGTCTGCTTGCTTATCTCGTGCCATCAGCCGACGTGACCATTACGCTGCCTTCACGCGATTATACACAGACTCTGAGATTAAATATCGTCTCTCACGGGAATGGAGCTAATGGCTCCGGTACGGTCATCGCTGATACGTTCACGCAAGAATTTACCAAAAGCGGGAACGGCACTGCGACAGGGGCAACGAAAATAGGGACCGCTCCCGCGAGCGGCACTGTCACCTTTACCAACAATGGCACTTATCCCACAACCATACCTGCCGGAATTGTAGTGACAACCAGCGATGGCAAGCAACAATTCACTACAATAGCAGAAGCAGTAGTTCCTCCCAAAGGGGATAAGCTGGGTAATACCATTCCGATTCCTGTACAAGCGCTACAGTCAGGTCCTGCCGGAAATGTAGGAACCGGAGCAATCAATACTATTCCTGATGACAGCTTGAGCAAGATTGCCCAGGCAAGTCATCTGACAACCGCTGATATCCAATTACAAGTACTGAACAATGAAGCTACTCAGGGGGGCGGCGCTGGCAATGCTGCTATGATTACAGAGAAAGACCGCAATGATATCTCAGCATCTTTGCAGTCTGCCTTGCAAGAGAGTATTAACAGCTGGGTACAGCATAAAAAGACAGCGCAGGATGACGTAGAGAGCACACCTTCCCAAGAGCCACAGCTAGTGAATACTCCTGCTACCGGGCAGGTCATACCCAATGGCAATACCTTCTCAGCTCAGTTAAAGGTGACAGTTACAGTGATAGTAGTGCATGCCATTGATCTCAAGGCTGCAACAGCCAGCACGCTCAATGATCTGCTGCACAAAGATAAAACCTATGCTGGTTATATTATTAACCAGGATGCGCCACCATCGCTCACCATGCAAGAGCTGAATTTCAGTAAAGCAACAAAAACACCTACTTTAAGTTTTAAAGCTACAGCGAAGGCTATTCCTGATATTGATGTGGCTAAGATACAGCGGTTGATTGCAGGAAAATCAGTAAATGAAGCCAGCACAGCGATCAAAGGCATACAGCATGTGCAAGGCGTAGAGATTAAGACCTCACCAGGTTTCATCTGGTGGGTCTCGTCCTGGCCCACCCACATCGCTGTACATCTTCTGCCCACAACAGCGCCAGTACAGCCAAAGAAATAAGCGTCGTAGCTCCTCAGCGGCCAGGGCAGCCATAAAGGATGCCCTGGCCGCTGAGGAGCTACCAGCAAATGGTGCTGGACAAAAGATGGTTGCTTCGTTAGAATGCTATAGGACAGACAAGTGAGGGGTAGTAAAGTCAAACTTGTGAGGGCAGAGATAGCACAGTGCGATTGCTAGCATTAGATGTAGGAGACGCCAGAATAGGGGTTGCCGTCAGTGATGCAACTGGTTTCCTGGCTTCCCCGTATATAACGTTATACGTCTCTCGTGATGAAAGCCAGACGTGGGTAGCGATACAGCGAGTAATCGATGAGACGGAGGCCGAGGCATTAGTCATCGGTTTACCAATTAGTCTGGACGGACAAATGCACGCCCAGGGGCAACGTGTGCTCTCTTTCGCTGAGCGTTTACGGCCCCATATAGCCATACCGCTCACCTTTTGGGATGAGCGGCTTTCCACGGTTGAGGCAGAGCGTCTCCTTGCCCAACGCAATCAGGATGAGTGGGGAGGAAGGCAAAAACGCCAAAGACGGACGGACCGACGATCCACTGCGACAAAACGGCGGCAGAAAGGTCAACAGATCGATGCATATGCCGCTGCGGTCATTCTCCAGGACTATCTAGATCACCTGGGTAGCAATAAAGAGGAAAAGATATGAGACGACCAGGACCCCGTACCGCAATAATCTCGGTGCTTTTGTTTGGCCTGCTTATCTTCGGCAGCGTTGCCTACACATGGAACACTGTCTCCGATGTCTTTCAGGCAGTAGCTCCTCCTAGTGCGAGCCAAACTATTCCTTTTGAGGTCCCTAATGGAGCCACCACTGCTGACATCGCAGATAGCTTGCAACAAAAAGGCTTAATCCGTAATGCGCTTGCGTTTCGTCTTTGGGCACGTGTTAAAGGACTAGATGCGCGCTTGCAGGCCGGTGTTTACCACAAATTAAATACTAGTATGACCATTGATAGCATTGTGAGTGAGCTATTGAATGCTCAACCAGATGCTATACATGTCGTGATACCGGAGGGATGGCGTCTGGAGCAGATCGCCGCTCGCTTTGCCAGTTCTGGTCTGGTCAAGTTTAATGAGCAGGAATTTCTCAACTATACGCGGCATATTGACCAGTTCCCGGATAAAAATCAGTATCCTATGTTGCGCACGGCAGCTGGCAAGAGTATGGAAGGGTTCCTTTTTCCTGCCAGTTATGAGGTCCCAGTCTCCGGTGATGCCAGGGCAGTTGTCAAAGCTATGCTGAAAGCAATGGTACAGAATATCCAAGAGAATCATCTAGATACGTTGGCCCAACAGCACCGCATGGATCTTTACCAGATGCTTACCGTTGCCTCCATTGTTGAGCGCGAGGCACGCTTTCCCAAAGATCATGGCAACATTGCAAGCGTTTACTGGAACCGACTATACAGGCCAAATTCTCAAACGGTAAGTTTCTTGAATGCTGACCCGACAGTGCAATATGCGCGGGATTCGCTGAACCCACCAAAGTCGGCGGCCTCCTACTGGTCCCCCCTCCAAACGGCGGGACGCGATACGGCAACAGATAGCCCCTGGAATACTTATACGAAACAGGGATTGCCGCCCACGCCGATCTGTAGCCCTGGCCTGGCTAGTATGCTGGCAGCAGCCAACCCCCCGGCGACGGATTACTATTACTTCCTAGCCAAGGCAAATGGCGAGTCGGTCTTTGCCAGAACGCAGCAGGAACAAGATGCGAACCAGCAAAAATATCTAGGAAATTAAAACACTTATGAAAACTATAGATCTGAGCATCGGGCAAACGATTTTTCTAGCGCTTCTACAGGGAGTGACGGAACTGTTTCCCATCAGTAGCCTCGGTCACACCGTTATTCTGCCGGGGCTATTGGGATGGGCAAATATAACGACGGATACGGCATGTGGTGGCAAGAGTTGTTTCCTACCGCTGATTGTGGCCTTCCATCTTGGCACCAGCATTGCACTGCTCATTTACTTCTGGAGTGACTGGCTTCAGGTAGGCAAAACATTAGTTAAAAGCATTAAAGACGCTGAAGTACGTACCGGCACAGAAGAATGGGTGAGCTGGCTGATTATCATTGGCACAATACCAGCTGGACTGCTAGGCGTTTTTCTAGAAGGTCCTATAAAAGAGTTATTTGCATCACCGCTCCTTGCATCCACCTTTTTGCTCGTGAATGGTTCACTGCTCTTTTTTGGCGAAAGAATGCGACGACGTGCGGAGGGCAAGCTAGCCGCGCTTGATCCCTCGAAGCGAGAAGCTCAATTTCGTCCGCTCACTTCGCTCACCTGGAAAGAGGCCGTGATCGTTGGGGCGGCGCAATCACTGGCTCTCATACCAGGCATCTCTCGCTCAGGCATGACGATTGTCGCTGGCCTTGGTGTGCGCCTGACCCACGCTGATGCTGCACGTTACTCTTTCCTGCTGGGTACGCCTATTATCTTTGCCGCTAGCGCGCTGGAAATTCCTCAGCTCATCGGTCTGTCCACTTATACGCTACTGCTTGTTGCCGTAGGTGTTGTGCTCTCTGGTATTGCTGCGTTCCTGAGTACGAAATTTTTGACCAAATATTTCGAGACGGGACGCCTTGATCCATTTGCTTACTATTGCTGGGCAGCAGGTGCTATTGCGATTGTTCTGTTCTTAACTGTGTTTCACGCGCGTCTGTAGTGTAGCCGTGCACGCCAAATACACCCGTAGTTGCGCAATTTATTGCGCCAGGGCTACAAGCAAAGAAAACTTGCGCAACGAATTGCACGTCTACGAAGCTGTTTTGTGGAGCACAGCGCAATAAATTGCGCAACTACGGTTTTACCTGCAAAAATGATATGCACTCACGAGTCAAAAACAGGTTGGAAAGATAGAGCAGTTATGTTATACTCTGCTCAGTTCTTTTCCCTACACCATTGTGTTATCCATCGGCGTATAACACCGTTTCAATGTGGACTACGCCGTCAGGAATTAGTAGCAAAGGAAGGTACTTGCAATTATGCCTACGAAAAATCCCGCTCTCTTCTACGGCGCACTCGCAGTTGCAGTGATTGGACTTATTCTCTGTATATGGTACTTGGTTCCAGGTGTATATCATCCGCTAGCTTCAGGGAATGTGATGGCAGGGCATTTCAAACATGCTGCTGTATTTGGTGCGTTGGCAGTTATCGGCGTCATTGGCGCATTGGTGACACGCCCGAAAGCTGCTATGAAGTAGTCGCAGGGCAAGCACAAGGGATTGCCCCTACAATGGTACGATCACGCTTGACAGGCTAATTCGTACCATTGTAGGGGCAATCCCTTGTGCTTGCCCTGCTGTTGCTTTCTCTAAACAACGGAGCGATGCTTATTTGATAGGTATTGTCCCCTGTGCTTGCCCTACAGGTGGAACTGTCAAGTAAGCATTTGCCCAACAATCTGCGCATAGCCACGCAAAAATTCTTCACTACTCATCGCCTTTTTGCCTTCCAATTGCAGTTGTTTGACTACCAGTAGTCCCTGACCGGTGGCGATCGCCAGCACTGCATGTCCTGCTTCATTGTGCGTTATCACTGTACCTGGAGCCACTGGCGTAGCAGGATCAAGTGCAAGGGCATATACATTGACAATCTTCAGTAGCTTGCCGCGCCAAGTTGTATAAGTGCCGGGCCAGGGACGGTAGGCTCGCACTTGGCGAGCTATCACCACGGCGGGCTTCTGCCAATTAATCTGGCCATCCTCTTTTGTGAGCATACGCGTATGGGATGCGCTGTGTTCATCCTGTGCTTCTGGCGTAATGCGCTGTGCAATCCAAGCGGGCAACACTGCCAGCAATGCCTGTGCACCCAGATCAGCCAGCTTTGCCGTCAGGCTCCCCGTCGTCTCGTCCTCAGAGATGGGAATGCTACGCCGGTGCAAGATCGGACCAGTATCGATACCAGCATCCAGGAGCATAATCGAAATGCCCGTCTCACTATCACCCTCTAGAATGGCCTCTGCAATAGGATCAGCCCCCCGA
>VBJK01000545.1:0-1345 GCA_005879655.1 Chloroflexota bacterium
TTGGTTGGCATGATTGAGTAGCTCTTCCAGATTATGGCCCTCAATGTAATCCATCACCATAAAATAATGGGCATTTTCCTGGAAATGGTCAGTGACGTGAGGGATCAGTGGATGGTTGAGATGTGCTAACATAACCGCTTCATACTCAAAGTTGCGTACATCCTCCGGCAAGCTGGTCGCATCAGTGTTGGCCGAGATAAGTTCTTTGATGATGACGGATTTGTCCGCTAGGCGATGGTCGGTGGCCAGTAGTACAGCGCCCATGCCACCTTGCCCCAGAATCCTCTGGATTTCATAGCGACCATTTTGTAGCTTTGATCCGACGACCTGTGTACGAGGTACTGAGCGTAGTGCTTGTGTTGTCTCGGTTGGCTTATTGAGATCGAGGGATGCACCACAATGATCACAAAAAAGCTCTCCACTCACATTTTCGGTTCCACAAAAAGAACATTCCACGTTCTCACCTACTTTCTGAGATGCAAACAATGATTGTACTCATTTTTAGAGTATCTGTTTGTTTACTCTTCCCCAATTTATATTGCACGTTATTACTTATTATAACATGTATTTTGTGAGATAAGCTGTTCTTCTTGTTGGGATTTTCTCCCTCACCCACCTTTCAAGTAGAGGTTTTTGTGTGCGCCCCCTTCGGGGGCGGAGGGAGAGGGAAGATCAGGGGACACCCCTGAAACCCCGCCAGGGGTGCGGCCGCTGGACCCCGCTGTCTAAAAACCTTATACAAGCTACCTTCTCTAGGACAGCAGTTGGCGAGCGGCCTGATAGTGTTGTGAAAACTGCTCCTGTGAGAGGTTGGGAAAGAGCCTGTCATTAGGGGGATGACCAATTTTGCCCAGCACATTCTGGTACAACATATCGAGTTCGCTCATATCAACAAATTCCTGATCAAGTAGAAGTTGTACATCAGTAATATCCTGCTCATTAGCTCGCAGTATTTTCGATAGCGCAATGCTATACCAATCGAAATAGAAGGCATCGACTTGATCATAGCGCCGGATAAACGCTGATCGTGCTTCCCATTGTGTCGGCAAGGGCATAAAGTCACCGGGAGAGGCAAATTCAATATTTATATTCATCTTATGTTATAACTGTACAATCTGTGATGTAAGATTGCCGGGATCGATAGTAATCTGAATATCAATATCCAGCGTTCTTCCTGAACGAATGCCACGATGGACCAGTGCGGCTCCTCCAGTGAGATACAATCGCCCTGGTTGCCGTGTTCTACCTACTTGAATGAGAAATTGCTCGATTTCCGGTCGCCCACTTCTTGGCCGCATACTCATATTTGTCGTCCCTTCTTCATACTCCGTTGTCTGAGTACTTC
>VBJK01000545.1:1475-3348 GCA_005879655.1 Chloroflexota bacterium
TCTTCCCACAGGGAAACAAACGGTTTTTCAGGAAAAGATGGGAGGCGGCCCAAAGCAAACGCTAACCTGAAGACCCACCAGTGCTGTAGGTAGAGAGTGGCAAGCGTGGCAACTGCGATATTTTCGGCAGTGTCACCTGAACTGCGTTGGAGTGCTTCCATAATGGCTGGTGCCAGCTCTGGATGTAAGATGAACAGCGAGATACTGGCGTTCCTGACGAGAGGATAGCCACATGCCGCCAGTCGCTGAATGAGCTGGACTGGATTGACGGTGTCAATATCCTCATCTGTAGACGAGCCATCTCCTATAAGATAGCAAATTCCGTTTGCATATAAGAGATTGATCAGGGTATCCACTTCCTGCGCGTCAAATTTGCCGTTGAGCATGCACTTCCTCCTCTGAGAAAACGTCTTGTTGCATCTGTTTGGAGCATAGCATAGTCGGTGGGTTCTCGCAAGCAGAATCCCCTAACCCCTTTGGGGAATGGGAAAATTTGGGGACACAAACCCCGCCAGGGGCACGGCCCCTGGACCCCCAAGCCCTACCTTCTCTTGTTTCTGCGCAAGCATCAGCGAGAAAACTTGAGCTGTTATCCCGCTGATGCTTGCTTCGTCCGCGTCTTGTCTGTTGAGACAGACAAGTGGGTCTCCTTTGGTATAGCCTATGCACAGACGGACCTGGCAGGATACTTCGTCAATATTGGCCCATTCAACAGCAACTGGCCTACCAGCAGGTCCATCCTGAAAAGCCCACCTTTATTACAGACTACGGTGACGGTTCTATTAATAGGATTACCATCGTGTCCAAATGCAATCTGTCCCGTTACTCCCTGAAAGGCATTTGGCCCGCTAAGTGCAGTCAGGTTCCGTTGCATATCGATGCCAGTAATAGGATACGCATTCTTTAGGGAAAGCTTGCTCGCTTGCAGTAGCGTTTGTGTCGCATCATAAGCGAGCATGGTTCCGCTGGTGGGGCGTGTAGATTGCGTAGAACCAGCTGTGAAGGTTTGTTGATACTCCTTGAAAAAGACTGGTTTGTGAGCTGCTAACTTGAGTATATCCCACTCGTCGGCGTGCGCTTGCGCTGTAAGGTGCAGATGACTGAGATTACTGACGGGCACACCTGTATAGTCACCTGGCTCATACAGTGCGTCGCCGCCTAGCACTGCCGGATCAGATGGCTTCATGTGCTGCAAGAGAACACTGGCATCCGCTGGATAACCTGGAAAATAGATGACATCGGGATGCTTTTGCAATGCGTCTTGTGTTCCCGTCGTTAGACGCTCTAAGTTCGCTGTCGCGTCACCAGTTGTATAGTGCTCGATACCTATAATAGAGCCACCAATGGAGGTAAAGTTCGCTTTAAAATCATCGGCCATGTTACGACTATAGTCGTTCGTGGTATCGACAAATATGACGGCACTTTTCGCCTTTAATGTGTTTACTGCATACTGGGCACCTACATTGGCTTGTATACGAGCGGGATTTCCTACACGAAAGAAGTAGTTGGAAATATCACTGAGATTGTCCGCTGCTGCCATGGAGACGACTGGTATATGTGCGCGGCTGAGCTGTGTGATTGCCGCAAGGGTTTGAGCGCTCAATGTCCAGCCCATGACGCCGACAATGGTTTTATCCTGTTGCGCGAGCTGCACTATCTGATCGGCCACCTGAGAGGCATTTTGGGGCTTGCTACCAGAGTTGGCGATCAATAGGCGGAGGCTCACTCCTCCATGACTCAATGCCTGGTCATTAAATTCTCGTTGTGCAATATATGCCCCTTGCAGGTTCTCGTGTCCGATGCTGATCGAGTTGGCATTGCCGGTCAGCGTGGTGCCAAGCACGATGGTGATATATTTGGTATTGTTGCCGAC
>VBJK01000546.1:0-4289 GCA_005879655.1 Chloroflexota bacterium
ATGGTGCGAACGCGGGTCTCCGCTACGATAGAAGATCTGGTAGCGGAGGTTTTGCGTCTTGGGTCACGAGTGACGAACAAGGATGCCTTGGACAACATCAGCCAATGTACAAAGGGCTGCATGTTCATCAGGAGTCATTTGGCGACTGTCCAATCGTCCATTGTACTTGTTCAGGTATTTGATAAATGTCTGGATTTTTGTCTTGTCAGTAGCCGCCTCAGTTTGTTCCTTACTCTGCTCAATCAGATGAGTTGTAGGTGTCCTCGTCCTTTCTTTCTCACTTTGGATATCCTCTGTTTGATGCTGCTCATCCTTGCCGTTTTGTGTATGAGAAGAAGGAACTGGTTCTTCCCTGGCCATTGATGGCGTGCTCTTCGCTTGGCGAAGATTCTCTATTAACACCTTTATCTGGTTGATGGTAACTTCTTCGTTCATGAGGGCTTGGATCACAGTTGTCCTGATATCGTCTTCTTGCACGTCTTTGAGATAGACAACGGCCTTCATCGTATCCGGCTTCTCTTCTACCATGTCCTGTACATCTTCGGGAGCCTTCAAAATATCGACACGATTGCGAATATATCCACGCGACACTCCCATGCGTGCGGCCACAGCGTCTTGGCTCATCTCTACAAGCATCGCTGCAAATGAGTATCCTTCATCGATGGGCGTCAGGTCGTCACGAAGGATGTTTTCATTGAGAGCAAGAAACTTCATTTCATGATCGTTAATGGTGTTGTCAATCATGACAGGCAGGGTCTGTAGTCCGGCAAGTTTCGCTGCCTCTCGCCGTCGGTGTCCATAGACAAGCTGAAAATTCTGGCTATCGTCGGGATGCACTCTTGCAAGAAGTACTCCTTTGAAGCCATATTCTCGAATTTCGTGGGCAAGCCTCTCCAAGCGTTTTTGGCGCTTGTATCGGTGACTGACCCTGCTTGCTGCGTGATACTGAGAATCCGCTTGGTATTGCCAAACAAGGGATCATCCTCTTCAATTGGAGGTTGTGTCCCTCCATTGATCCTTTGATCTTCCTCTTCTTGATTCTCAGGTGTTTCTACTCTTGTATTTGCGAGGACACCAGCAGAAAATAACGTATTTTTTTTCTTTCTTGGAGGAGCCATCGTTTAGCTTCCCTTCTGTAGAGATTTTCTGTGCAATCTGCGCTCTTCTTCTATTTTTTGATCATCCTCTTTCATTGTCCTGACGATACTGCTCACAAGAGGCTGTGCAGGGCCACCTACGCGATGCAGTAACTCATCTAAGACATACCAGTATGATCTTGCACATTTCGTATCTGGTCGAGATAGGACCACCAGTGAGCCATCTTCGGTAATCGCCTCGTTGTAGTCCTTGCTTTCACCAATAGAGGTCTGTAGTAAAGGAATATCCAGTTGGCTCTGTTGAATTAATTCAGCAACTTGTTCCATGACATCTTTATCTGTTCGCCAATTATGGACTTTGTTGAAGAAGGCTCCTGCTGCTCGAAGTTTTGGGTTTCGTTTTTGCGTTCGTTGCATCGCGCTAATCGCGCCTTGGAACCCCTCAACACCAAGAATATCTGGGGTAATAGGAAAGGCTAAGAAATCTACTGCTGCATAAACACTCATGGTGGGAGCAAGAAGTCCTGGAGGACAATCGAAAAGGCAGTATGCATAGTCATTCAAGACAGGTTGGAGAATTTCTGCTATCGAGTGTATTGGCAGCAAGGGTGATAGGCACCAAGTCCGGGCCTCTTACGACTTGCCCTTTCACCTGCGAGGCCGGAACAAATTGTGCTGTCTCTGGATGAATATAGGTAGGGAGAATGACCTCTTTTAAAGAGATGGCTCCTGTTTCATCAAGGATCACATCCTTGATCGTTGGACCTACATGCGTCTCACGAGGGTGTCCAAGAAACCTCCCTGTATGAGCCTGGGGATCTATATCAAACACCAGAACTCGCATGCCAATGGACGCAAGGGTGGTTGCAAGTAAAACTGCATGCATGGTGGTTGATCCAGTTTTAACAACCCCACCTTTTTCACTAGTATATGCGATGCTTTTTAACACCGTCAACTCCTTTTTGCGAAGCGTTGGCTCCGGCTCCGCAAGCAAACACTATTGGCTCACGTGAGCCAATCATACGCTACCATACAACCATAGTTCTGCGCTCTCGTCAAGAGAGATGGGAGTTCGTTCGTGTTTTGCTCTCAAATGAAGATCAGAAGGCAAGGTCCAGAGAGAGGAAGAGCGTCAAGGAAAAATGCCAGAACGCAGAAGGATGTTCTTGGTGGAGCCGTCGTGTAGGAGGCAAATGGTGAAGACAGAAGCAGGACACGATAGCCAGTTGAGCCTCAGATTGGAAAATGCCAGGGGACTCCTGCGGCGACGTGTATAGTCACGAAAATGATAGGATCAGGCTTCTCTTCGCAGTGCCTCGCTAACGCACAGCGCCTTCTCCCCTAAGTAATGCGGTACTGATCCCGACTTCGGAAGAAATCAGTTCACCTGAAGCGTTTGCTTGTTGAGCTTATCACAAACGAAAAGCAGTACACGTATTCCATCACCCGCATGGTGAAATGGCAATGCACGATGACGACGGGCTCCGTCTTCTTGGGAATGCGCCCCAAATGCCTGCAATGTTTGTCTTCCTTCTAAGCAAGTAAGCACTATTGGCTCACGTGAGCCAATCACTCTGGCCCGAGGCAGGCACCATTCGCCAGCAGTTCATCTGGGTAGAATGGGAACATTGCGTGAAAAGACAGCGGCTCCCCACTCTACACGTCGTAGTGTGCGAGGTCGTGCGAGGATGGATCATCAGACAGAGGTACCTCCGCTTGGGGACTTGTCTGCGGTCTTGCGGCTCGTGTCCTCCACACAGCAAGGCATGTCGGGCAGAGCAGTTCTGTCTCCGGCTCTCCTTGGAACGCAAAGAGCCACCACCCCTTCCTCAAGATGCCGGGTTCTGGCTGTGGTAAACATCCACAAAGAGCGGGACCTTGCCGATCAGGCTGCCGCTCTGCATGAGGTGGTGTAGCCCTTCGTCTGATGGCTCTGCATAAAAGCCGGTGGCGTCCTCGTTCTCTATGTCCAAGGAGAGCGAGAACACCGTGACCATGAACGTCATCAATTCGTCGTAGGTCAATTCCACGGTCAAATGTGTGAGGCTGAGGATGGCTGGATGCGGCAACGAAACAGGGCGTTTGACAAAGCGGACTTTCTCATTCAGACTTGTCTCGGTTGTGTCACTCGGTTTGCTCTGGACCTCGATGTGCTCTCTGAGACGATCATCAGCAGACGAGAGCACATCGCAGAGCTGGTGCACCTGTGAGCGTGCGAGCAAGAAAAACGGTTGCGTTGCGTGCAGGCGCACGAAAGGTGGCACAGCCTGCGCAATCACAGTGAGGGTGAGACGCCCATCCAGCATCTGTAATGGTGCAATGTCTCTGTGCACGACCACGGGTTGCATGGTTCGACAGCTCATGCGTTGTCTGGTTCGGTGCCAGGATCTCCACCAGCCACGAGCTCTCGTGCATCGGTCTACCTCACGCTCTGCTTCTCTGTTGGCAGCAGGGATTCTGGTACAGCCGGTAACGACCGATAGAGGTCAGTGCCAGTTCGGCCCGTTCTCCAACTGCGAACCAGCTCAAGATCTGCCAGGAAATCGCACTGAAGATCATGGCCAGTCGCCTGCCAGACGAAGCTGATCGCACGTCGAGCGAAAGCAATGGTGTTACGCGGCTCGATGCGGTCGAGATCCTCAAAGAAAAAACCGCAACTGGTAAATGCAGCTTGCAACCAGTACTGGCTTTCTAGTAAGCTTTGAGCCATGTAGATGGACGAGACATCCCGGTGGTGGGGTGCAGCATGGTGCTTCCAAAAATGTGAAGGCTCGATCCACCTGTTGCGCAAAGCAAGGTAGGAGTCACGGGCAACCCACGGGTCATGCAAGACGCGTGAGCCATCATCGGTAAACAGGCGATCTGCCACTTCTTGCAGATTGCAAAGGGCCTGGCGCAGAAAATACTTCCAGCTCCCATCGCCATCAGTACAAGGACAATCCGTCTTCCAGCGATCCACGCCATGAAAACAACTCCATGCACTTGGTGCACGCAGACGGACTTCTTTGGTCGCCGGATGTGCTTGTAGATAGCGTTCGAGAGAACAGACAGAGAATCCGTATGCAGGAGCGCTCTTTTGTAACAAATGGGCAACAAACTGCTCACGTCCCCTCTTATGATGGCCGTAGAGTTCCCCATCGGTGGCTAGCAGGATGAGTTGACTCTCTGCTTTGGTGCATTTGTCGGGATGCT
>VBJK01000546.1:4562-6525 GCA_005879655.1 Chloroflexota bacterium
TGAGCGGCAAAATGGTGTGATGATAGACTTGGGCAAGCGCATTGCTTACCCCGTAGCGTTGCATATGACGATGAGAGGCAGCGATGATCGCCTCATAGACATCCGGGTGCGCTCGTTCTAGCCATGAGGTCAGCGTGGGACCCATGTCGTAACTCATCAACTCGAAATTGCCCAACTCTGCATTGGGCCCGTAACACTCAGCGGTAATTTTTTCGTTGTAATTTGGATAAGGGGCTGAACCTTCTTCATCAGCGATGATACCCGTGAATGGATCAACGCGCAGCGGCTGGTAAAAGTGGCCGTGAATACATAGATTCAACAGACCTACAGGTGTTAAAGGGTTCCGTTCTAAAAGTGCTTGTTCCATATTACTTTCCTTTATAAGTGACTAATTGCATATCCTGCATGTGTGTGTGCAACTCACGCATATTCGGTGTCTGGCTTTTCAGCATCCTGCCCTGCTCATTTGTGTTTGATGTGACTCATGCACACCGAGGGACAGGCAACGCCTCCTCAAAGCGGTCGAGTCGAGCACACAGATCCGCCAGATTCCAATGGTGGGAGGATGGGCTGAGATGAGCAGACGCTCGCTCATCTCGAATATGTGTGTGAGGCTCCTGGTTCAGTCAGATGAGAGTGTCCTGTTACTCTTCAAGGACTGCAAGGCTTGTTCTTGTCTTCGGCTAGACCCATTAGGTATGGGTTGCCTCCCCACAAAGCTGATCGCGCAAAAACCTTCCTTGTGCTCTGGTGAACCCAGTTTCTTGCTCAATAAGAGTTGCATCATCTAGGATGGTTTTGCCAGATGGGGTCTGGTAGGTGGCTAACATCCAGTCGCCGCTGTCGTAAAAACAGTCTCGGCATGCATTGCGTGGTCCACCCTCTTCTTCTACGGGCGTCGCATGAGGGTCGTAACCATGTTCTCTACCACACCATCAGGCAGGGTGGGCAGCTCTTGGAGTCCATCCCACTGACCAGGATAGGATCTCTGTGGCTGCACTCCAAGCGTCACCCACTTGTGGATCAATGCCTGCCTCTCGATGAGAGCGGAAGGCATCACGGCGGGAGCGATCCAGAATTAAATGGGCCTGCGTGATTTTTGAGAAACTAGGGCGTGGTTGTACCCAGGGGAGCTTGGCGCGCCGTCGTGACTCGGCCCACCGTTCGCCCAGGACCAGTACGGGGCGCTCACCAAGAAGATCAACGTTACGGCGTGCCCAAGCATCCCATACTGTACATTTCATGTACTTTGCGCAGAAACTAATAGTATCACTTGGGAACATCTTTCTCCAACGAATAAGATCATGTACTGAGTCGATGAGCGCGATCTCTTCCTTGTTGCTTGACCCACATCCTTGTGGTGTAGAAACGAGTATTTGAAAATCTCGCGTTGTATGGTGATGCATAGCGTTTTATGCTACTTTTTCCCAGAGGATCGTCTTGCCCCGTTCAAGTAATTGGCAGTCTTTGGGCAAAGCAGAAGGTGGTTCGCCTTTTACCCGTTTGAACGCCAATCGTCCGTTACTATAGATGGAGTTAATCTGTTTGACGTACTTGCCCTTCACCAGCACAACATCACCTTTAAGGAAGCCTGCCAGTTGCTCGTTCACTTGATATCTCACTCGCCCTTGGCCTTTGCGAGGAAGATCATAGTACTGTCTGCGGGTTCGACGTGGACGCAATGAGATACGATAGAAGCGTTCACGATGGTAGGGAATCTGTTGGCCTGTCTGGTACGTTGCAATGCAGAGCGCATCTGCATCATGCTCTTTGGGCAATCCTCTGGCATGGCGTAGCGTCGCTGTCTGGTATCCAAAGATCGTCAGCAGGGGTGCCCGTACACCAAGCGTGGCATACAAATGGCACTTTCCTTGCATTGTCCGTTGCGCGATCTGGTCGAGGTGCCCACTGACCCCTTGGCACGGATGAAGCGTGATTTTGCCCTGATGCAAACCCTGATGGC
>VBJK01000547.1:0-2124 GCA_005879655.1 Chloroflexota bacterium
CAGATCGTCGAGGAACAACGCAAGCGGATGCTCCTGCTTACCGAACACGCCGAGGAACCGTCGGAGCACTATCTGGAAGCGATTTCGTGCTTCTCGATGCGGCAGGTCTGCGACAGGTGGTTGATTGCCGATCACGAATTCGACTTCGGGGACCAAATTGATAATCAGTTGGCCATTCGGTCCCAATGCGTCCAGAATGTCGCCCCGCCAACGGTCCACCTCGACTTCGCTCTTGACGAGAATCTGACGCACCAGCATCTGGAATGCTTGTGCCAGCGTCGCGTATGGAATGTCCCGTTTGTACTGGTCAAACTTGCCTGAGGCGAAAAGCCCACGTGACGGGACCAACCCGATCAAACGCTGCGAGCAGCGCATCCACTTCGCGCTCTCTCCCGTACAGTCTCTCTGGTATCAGCAGTCGGTCCGGAAAATCGTCAGTGCCCAGAGAGAATTGATCGATCCGGCCGTGCGATTGCCATTCCGACTGGCACCGCCGGAGATCGGCTTCCAGACCCGCCGCGGTTTGAAAACGCTCCTCGGGATTTTTTGCAAGGAGCTTCATGATGATTTCGGAAAGGGGTTTCGGAACTGCCCGACGATCAATGGGAGCCACTGGCTGACGTGCGATGTGGCAGTGGACCCACTCCAGAGGGTCTGCGGCCGTGAATGGGAGCGCACCGATCAGCATCTGATACAAAGTGACGCCCAAAGAATAAAGATCGCTTCTGGAATCGATGGATCGGTTCATGCGTCCGGTCTGTTCAGGGGACATGTAAGCAAGTGCGCCGGCGATGATCTCGGGTGGCGCGGGCGTCATGCGCTCGCGGGGAAGCCGGGACGCGATGCCAAACCCGGTGAGCCACACCTGACCAGAGGCGTTTACTAAGGCGTTCGCCGGCCTGACGTCCTTATGGATGAGCCCTTGCCGATGGACGCACTTGAGTGCTGCCGCCAAGCCGATGGCGATACGCAGAAAACGCGGGACATCTATTGCTCGTCCCTTGTCCTGCTCGATAACCTGATCCAGGGGTTCACCACCTGGACACTCGAGAATGAGCACCGCTCGCCCTTGCTGACGAGTTAGCGCGAGCGGCTTGGCCGACCAGGTCGAATCGAGTTCGCTCGCGAGCGAGTATTCGTGTTCGAGCCGACGAATGCTATCAGGAGACGGCTGTTCAGCAGAGACCGAGACAGCCAGGATGGGCCTTGGGTCGCCACGCTCTCTGCCGCGGTAGAGCGTGAACTCCGCGTCGTCGCGAAGCGGCTCCAAGATGTATTCGGCGCTCTCTGCCACTGAGAACCCTCTCGTTATCAAGCGTTTTCTTTAAGCTGTTTTCTGCTGGACATGCTCGCGCGTGCGTACTTCTATCGTAGCAGCAACGCGGCAGGGATCGGCGGCCAAGATGATTGATGACTAAAGCTTGGAGTGAAGACGCGTGTGGAGAGGGCAGTCATGATTTTAGCTCCTCGGCCTTATTTGTTTCAATGAGCCGAGTACGAGTCGATACTATAGTCCAATTTTTTTTTACCATCCTTTCTGGCTTAATGCTAGGCGATGGTGAGATCTGAAAGCAGAAAGGAAGGACCGTATGTCAGGCATCCAGGGGGCTCCAATCCTTGTCCCCGAAGTCAACCAAAACACCACAAGCGATGGCAATAAAGATCGTAAACGACGGGGTTTAACGTCGCGAGTTTCTGCGTGGATCGTTGGTTCCAAGCTGACCGGGAAAATTGCTTCGTATCTGGACGAATTCCTGCATCATTGTTTCGCGCCACCTGCAATGCGTCAAGTCAAACTTTTCCTGAATGGAACATGGGCTGGCCATCCACTGCATCCTGCACTGACGGATGTACCAATAGGGGCTTGGACGATAGTGATTGCGCTGGATTTGACGGCATTGCTCTTCCATTTGCCCCAGCTTGGCCTGGCTTCCTGCATAGCAGTCCTGGTTGGCGTGGCAGGAGCTTTGGGCGCAATTGCGGCGGGGCTGGCCGATTGGATGGATGTTGATCCTCCTGAAAAAGCCATTGGTGCGTTCCATGCCATAGTGAATGTCACCGCGACGGTTCTCTTCTTTTGCTCTTTCCTGGTCCGCTGGAACCAGCACTGGCAGCCTGGCTGGA
>VBJK01000547.1:2133-3554 GCA_005879655.1 Chloroflexota bacterium
GAGTGATGGTCTTTCACATGGGAGTGATGGTCAACCGCAATGCTTACCGGAGTGGCCCCGCAGACTTCACGCCGGTTGTGATGCCAGATCACCTTGCTGAGGGTCAACTCCAGCGAGTGTTGGTCGAAGAACAACCGATACTGCTGGTGAAGATCGATGAGCGGATTCATGCTCTTGGCGCAGTTTGCTCACACTACGGCGCCCCGCTCAGTGAGGGCAAAATTATAGGCGGAGCAATCGAGTGCCCTTGGCATGCCTCCAGGTTTTCACTTGAAGATGGTAGCGTTGTTCAAGGGCCCGCCTGCGATGGCATCCCGGTTTACGACTGTCGAATGGTCGATGGCCAGGTGCAAATCAAGATTCGGTGATCGAAAAAGATTGCGAAGTGCTGATGTGAGCGCAATGATCGAAGCACCAATGTCGCTTACTTTTGTACTTATCGTTGCTGGTTCCACGGTGGCTGCCTTTCCCATCCCGCTGCGATCAGCCACAGTTTGATTCGGCTAGAGCCCTGACGAAGAATCTATGCACTAGCCGATGATCCCACACCCAGCTGTCGGTTGCACATTTTGGTACACATTGGTAGATCCTTAATACTCCACCCCGGTCTCGGCTCAATGTCCTTCTGGACTCATCGGATGAAGAAGATCACCGTCTCCCATCCCTTTTGCCCCGTGCACCTAACAACCAGGCTGATGGTTATTCAACTGATAGATTCACGGATACCGCACTATGCAGGCTGAATCGAGGGTAGAAGCGATACCAAAGCACAATGGACAGCCCTTCGGAAATGGCGCATTGTTTGCTCATGGAAGACTCTGGGGGTATAACCAGGAGCGAGCGTCCGCTTCTGTCTGTGGTCGATGATGACGAGTCGGTGCGCGAGTCACTGCCTGACCTGATTAAGGAGTTCGGTTTTGCAGCTCGAGCTTTTTCGTCAGCAGAAAGATTTCTGACATCCGGTTATGTTGATGAGACAAGATGCCTCATCCTCGACAGATCATATTTATTACTGGTCAAAGAGATGACGCTGTTCGCGACCGGCTGCTCAAGAAAGGCGCAGTGGATTTTTTGCTCAAACCTTTCAGTGATGCAGACCTCCTTGCGGCGATCGACAAGGCACTGCAAGCTTGAAGAGTTTAGCGTGCCATCCTCCAGGAGAATACAATGATTGCAATGCGCTCAACTGGTCATAAACCGGCACCGTCTTCAAACTGGGTTGCTGAGCCCATTGTCTTTATTGTTGATGACGATGTTTCGGTGCGCGAGTCGCTGGAACTCTTGATTCAGACCGAAGGCTGGAAATGTAAGACATTCGAGTCTGGGCAAGAATTCCTTCATTATCCGACACAACCTGTCCCTAGCTGCCTTATCCTTGACCTTTCGCTTCCGGGACTGAACGGCCTTGAGCTACAAAAGCA
>VBJK01000105.1:0-24317 GCA_005879655.1 Chloroflexota bacterium
CCTCGAAGATACAAATCTGCAACTACAGAGAGCTGTTCGAGGTAGCTCTCCGGCTGATTTGTGCCCCGGCAATTTTCAATACACTGATTGCCGTAACGTCGTAAGGCAGGGGTTTCTTGCGGCTCGTAGTGCTCCAGGTCTGACACGGAGATCTGTGTCGCCGTGCCCTTTGCTAGCCATTTGCGCAGGAGCGCTGCCAGCTCCTGATGACTGCTAACGACGCAGGCCAAACGATGCTTCAGGTGCTTCCTACCGAGCAGGAGAGTATAGGCCATATTGCCACAATCCAGCGTGGGAGTACGCTCGCAAAGCTCCGCTAATTGCTCTACCTGCTGCTGCAATTGAGCGGATGTACGTGCCGAAAGTACGATCAGATAGCCCGGCTTTGCGGCGTGTCTGCGCAAATGTGCCGGGGTCTCTTCTATCACCATGTGAGCATTTGTGCCACTAAACCCAAAGGCGCTGATCGCTGCACACCTGCGCATACCATCTCCCTCGACCTCCCAATCTCTCAGTGTGGTATTCACATAAAATGGACTCTCATTAAACTGAATATGGCCATTTCCTGCTTGAAAATGTAACGAAGGTGGAAGCTGTTTATGCTGTAATGAGAGCAATATCTTGATGACCCCAGCTATCCCCGCAGCAGCGACCGCGTGTCCAAGATTCGTCTTGATGGAGCCAAGTGCACAGTAAGTTCTCTTGTTGGTATCTTTGCGGAAGGCACGTGTCAGGGCTTCGTACTCAATGGGATCGCCTAACTTGGTGCCTGTGCCGTGCGCCTCAACCATCTGGATCTGCTCTGCATGGATCTGAAATGCCTCATAGACAGAGCGTTGCAGTCGCTCTTGAGCGTCAGTGTTTGGTACCGTAATACCCCTGGTAGCCCCATCCTGATTGATGCCCGACCCACGGATCACTCCATAGATATGATCGCCAGAGGCAAGAGCATCCTTGAGCCGCTTGAGGACGACTATACCAACTCCTTCGCTAGGTACAAACCCATCTGCACGATCATCAAAGGTAAAGCAACGCCCTCCTGCTGAGAGCATCTGAGCACGATTCGCTCCCCTATAAAACTCAGGAGTGCACTGGAGAAAGATACCTCCTGCCAGGGCCATGTCTATTTCTCTGCTCCATAAGCCCTGACAGGCCAGATGCATAGCGACAAGCGAGCTAGAGCAGGCCGTATCGATGGCCATCGCAGGTCCTCGAAGATTTAAATAATAGGCAACCCGGCCAGCAATCACTGAGTTTGCATTACCCCAGAATGCTTGTGCGGGCGACTCACTCTCAAATAACAGTCGATAGTCCCCGGCAACGCATCCGATATATACTCCACATTGTCGCCCTTCAATGCTGGTACCTGCGTACCCAGCATCTTCCAGAGCCTTCCAGGATTCTTCGAGAGCCAGGCGCTGCTGCGGGTCCATATAGGTAGCTTCAAGCTCTGAGATATTGAAAAAAGCCGGGTCAAAAAGATCTATGTCTGCTAAGAAACTGCCATACTTGCAATAAGGTTCCTTCTCATTGGCAGGTGTTGGAGCAAGCTCCGTAAGAGGCCAACGCGTAACCTCCTCGACGAGATCTGTGCCGTGTGCCAGATGCTCCCAGAGTTCGCCAACATTCTTTGAGCGAGCGAAGCGACCGCTCATACCAATAATGGCAATTGGCTCGTGGCTCGTTGCCTGCATGTCGGTCTCTGACGCCTGTTTCAGGACCATGTCTCGATGGATTGGTTGTGTCTCTTGTATGTCTTCAACGACACGTACAGGGGATGCGCTTGCTTGTAGCGAGGCTTTCAATGTTGTTGCATGTTCTTGTAGCATATATTGGATCAGTTGAGCGACATTCTTGTTATTAAACAGGACCGTTGTCTGGAGGGTAAGGTTGCTTTTTTGGTTGATGACATTGACGAGTCTGGATGCGACGATGGAATCAATACCATATTCTGAAAAATTTGTATCTTTCTGGACTGCTCTCTCCTGTACTTTTAATACTTCTGCCATGCTCTCTACAATAATGGAATGGATATGGTCTTTGAGCATTTGCTCTGTGGGGCTTGTCCATGACCACTCATTGCTTTTCTCACTCTTTATAATTCCATCACTTTCGGCTATAATCACTTGCTGACCCGTAGGGACGGTGGCTTCTTCCTGCTCGTTTGTGCCTGTCTGCTGAGCTTCCCAGGTAGGAATGTAGATTGCCCCAAACCCTTCATCTTTTAATACTGCTTGCCAGCTCTCCATAGTCAGAATAGGACTGGCTGGGATGCGCAACTCAGGGTCTTCATAGGCCCACCATCCCTCAAGCAATCCGAAGGTCAGGTGTACGACGAGGTTTGTATCTGTGATCTCGTTTAAGAGGAGCAAGCCGTGCTTTTTTAGTGCGGGCTTGATGTTGCGCAGAGTGTGCCTGATATTGCGGGTAGCGTGTAGCACGTTAGAGGCAATTACCAGATCATAGCTCTCCGGCTGGACTCCCTGTTCCAGCAGTGGTCGTTCTACGTCTAAGAACTGACAGGTCAGGAAGGGATTCTTCGCTCCATAGCTCTCTTGCCCGTGGTGCAGAAAGGCTAGCGAGATATCGCTATAGCAATACTCAGCGATGGATGCCTGGTATGGCTGCAACTTCTCTAAGATCTGACTTGTAGTTCCTCCTGTACCTGCGCCAAGCTCCAGGAGCCGAATGCGTACATTTGCCTCGTGGGCAAGCCTCTCTTGCAGATAGGACACGATGAGGGTCGATAGCACTTCATTGAAATAGTCTGAGACTCTATTGTGTTGATAGATCCCCTCAACTAATTCCATGGAACCGTTAGGAAACATGACATCGGTGGCAGGCAGTGCTTCGGTCAGGATGGCAGGTAGGGCACGCAGCATGGTCTCCACTAATACTACCTGTGCTTTGAGGTCGGCATTGTGTAGCCAGCGCTCTTTACACCGATCCCAATCTTGCCAGAGGCTTGCACTATTGATTTGGATCGTGTCTCCTACTGTACAATTGTCACTGCTCTTTAAATCGGTTCGATTGCAGTTGAAGCTCACTTGCTTCTGTTGTGCTAATAGTCTCATGCTCTCATGCAACCACCGATGGTAGAAAGGTCTAATCTCCTGCTGCTCTCCCTGCTCGGTGAGCACTACCTGCTTTTCTCCGCAGAGACCGAGGGATTGCAATTGACTCCATAATAGCTGGTAGAGGAGGTCATCCATCTCCTGTTTTTGCATACTAAACATCTCTTTCATCGTTGTGAAGTATTGTGCTTTTCTCTGCAATAGTGAATGTGGTTGTTATGCGTGTGTCTTACTGGCAGTCCCTTCTGCATTGTCCTCCCCAATCCGGTATTTGCTCAATGTATCCGGGTCATTTTGCACTAGATAGTATGCCAGGTGTTGCAATGTTAGCATTTCAGCTTTATACCATCCTTCCAGGACAGCCGATGTTAGTTCCAAGTGATAAGTCTGGTTTAGCCGATTGATGAGTTCCGTAAGAGTAACTAGATCAAAACCATACTCTAACAACGCAACTTCGTGATCAATCTCTTCTCTCTTGATTTGCAAAATTTCTGCGATGATACATTTTAATGCATCTTGTACCACATTGTGTAAGCCATCAGTATTGTCAGAGACAGGTACTACGGATGGCGCAGGCGTGAAGGTTGGGAGGCGATAGTTGCGCAGATTTTGTATATATGAGGACTTGCGCCTAGCGTGGTCTATCGAGACATCCCCTGCCTGCACCCCTACCGCTTGATCATGTGGGGTTTTTCCTCCATTAAGGCTAGCTTGATGGTTGCTCTGATCTGCCAAGCTCGCATCGGCAGTTAGTCTCTGATCACTACTAGCCGGAGTTATTGAGCTTGACACTCCGGGGAGCCAATAGCGTTCGCGGGCAAAGGGATAGGCTGGCAGGCTAACGCGACGAGGCGACTGCCCCTCATATAAATGCTTCCAATCAATATTCGCACCCTTCATCCACAGCTGCACAAGTTGTACGAGATTCCGCTGCTGATAGCAGCTATCCAGCAAGCATTGTATATCTTCCTCGGTCTCGACATTTGCACATTTCTTGATCTGGCCTGTATATACTCCTGTCGATGCTTGATTGTTAATGAACGCGGCTAAGCTTTGCAGTAAGACTTCTCGCTCATCTGTCAGGATAGCCAGGCGATAGTCCATGGCCTCCCGACCCACCTGTAGGGTAAACGCGACATCTGTAAGAGCCTGCTCTGCATGTACTTGTACCCAATCTCTCAGCTCTTGCGCATAGATTTTTAATTGAGCTTCGCTCTTTGCTGACAATACGAAGAGGTTTGGCAGCGTCGTGCTGCTTGCCAGACGGGTTACTTCCCTCTTAGGGATATATTCTTCAACGACCAGATGGGCATTTGTGCCACTAAAACCAAAGGAACTCACTGCTGCACGCCTCGTCGTTCCCTCCGCTACTATCCAGTCCTGGAGTTGGGTATTCACATAAAATGGCGATGCTGAAAAATCAAAATGCTCGTTGGGCTGGTGAAAGTGTAGTGTCGGTACAAGCTTTTGCTGTTTCATGGCTAGCAAGACTTTGTGAAGACCAGCCATACCAGCAGCTGCCGAAGTGTGACCAATACTACTTTTGACTGAACCAATAGCGCAATACTGTTTATGCTGTGTTTTCTCTCGAAACACAGTTGATAACGCTTCCAGCTCAATGGGATCACCAAGTTTCGTACCTGTGCCATGCATCTCCACATAGCTAATACTGGTAGGATCGATTCGATATTTTTCGTAAATCTCACGCGCCAGTTCAATCTGACTCTGGACATTGGGAGCGGTCATGCCATTGGAGGCTCCATCCTGGTTCATACCTGATCCAATGATTACCCCGTGGATCTGATCTTGATCCGCCTCTGCCTCCTTTAGTCTCTTGAGTACTACTGCTCCGACACCTTCCCCTGGAACAAAACCATTAGCAGAGGCATCAAAGGCTTTGCATTGTCCTTCTGGTGATAACATTCCTGCACGACACATGCCAACGTATGAGTCTGGTGTCAGATACAGGCTTACCCCACCCACTAAAGCCATATCGATCTCCCCTTGCCAGAGGGCCTGACATGCTAAGTGTGTAGCCACTAATGAAGATGAACAGGCGGTGTCAATGGCAATGGCGGGTCCTTTCAGATTCAGTAGATAGGCAATGCGGGACTATAGCCCGCATCTGCAAAAGCTTTATAGCCTTCTTCTAAAAAGAGGCGGTGCTGAGGGTCCATGACCTCGGCCTCTGCCGGGGAGAGATGAAAGAAGGAGGGATCAAATGCCTCGATATCGTCAATGGCTCCGAGCCACTTACAATAGATCTTCCCTCTCTGTGCTGGGTTGGGGTCATAATAGCTTGTGACATCGAAACGAGAGAGCGGTATTTCTCGGATGGCGTTTTTCCCCTGCACAAGATTGTTCCAATACTCGCTCAAATCCCTGGTGCCGGGATATTTGCCTGACATTCCTACAATAGCGATGCCCTCAGTACTTCCAGGACAAAATCCCAAAATCTTTTGGGGAATGGGAGCGCTTGGGGACACCCCAAGCCCCGCCAGGGAAGCTTCGCCCCCTGGACCCCCAAACCCTACCACCTCTCTTGTTTCTGCACCAGGAAGCCCATCTGGTGCCTGGATCTGGGAAGAGAGTTGTACCAGTTGTGGTTGCAGAGAAACATCTTGCACAACAGTTGCTCTCGCTGGGACAGACGTTTGCTGTAGTACTACACCGCTTTTCATGAGTTCTTTTTGTAGGAACCCTGCCAGTTGACGAATGGTAGGATATTCATAGACTATAGGTGCGGCAAGATGGCATGCGAACTGTTCCTTGAGAGACTCTATCCACTCCACACCCAGGACTGAATCCAGGCCCATCTCTCCAAAGGGTTTCTGTCTATCAATAACAGTCTGCTCCATATACAAGATTTGAGCTAAGCTGTTGGCTAGCTCTTCCTCCAGGACTTGCACGGAGACCACCCCAGGGTGCTGCGCTACAGCTAGACTCGCCTCGCTGATTGATGACTGAGGCTGATCCGCTACTTCGGAGTTGCTTGAGGGCATGGGGGGATCTGCCAATGGCCGTAATGTAATTCTCTGCGGGCGAACGCTGTCTATTGAGAAAGAGGGAGACATCTTGTTGTCTGTCGGCTCGGCTTTAGTTGTTACAGTCGGGGCAAGCTTGCTGGGAAACCAGTAGCGCTCACGGGCAAAAGGATAGGTAGGCAGACTGATGCGACGAGGCCGTTGCCCGCGATACAACAACTCCCAATCGACGGTGAGGCCATTGACCCACCACTCCAGGAGCTTTTCATACTTGCCTTTGCTTATCCAGGCGGCGATGGCTAGCTGGCCATCCTCGTCTGTTGCAAAGCTTCCCATGGGATGATAGGGCTTGGCTTCCCCCTGGTAGTACTCTGCTGCTTGCCCTTGTCCTACCAGATACTTTTGCAGTTTCTCTTCAAGCTCTGGCAGTGAGGTGACCAGTAGTGCGAGCCGTTGCTGCATCGGCTCGCGTCCCACTTGTAGCGTGTAGGCCACATCCTCTAGATCCAGCTTTGCGTCATGGGGGTCAGTCCATTGCCGATCCTCTCGCAACCAAGCAAGCAACTGCTCGACACGCTGCTGTAACTGCTCTAGGGTACGCGCCGAGAGTACAATGAGTGCTGGCCGACCTTGGGCTATGCTGTCTTCTGGCTGTGGTAATGCTGCCTGATGCTGAGCGTGCTTAGGCAGATATTCTTCCACAATCACATGCGCATTGGCTCCTCCAGCCCCAAAGGCGGAGATGCCAGCACGTCTGGGCAGGAACTGCTCCTCACCCCTGCCTGGCACTTGTAAGCGTTTCCACGCACCGAGCTGTTGCTGCACCATGAAGGGCGTCTGGCTGAAATCGATATGGGGGTTGAGCACATCGGCATGGATGGAGGGGACCAGTTGTCCATGTTGCATCTGTAAGAGCACTTTCGAGAGTCCGGCTATTCCGGCAGCACTCTCGGCATGGCCGATGTTAGACTTGACCGAGCCAATGGCACACGACTGGCTGTGTTCAGTCCCCCCCTGAGCTTGGAAGGCACGAGAGAGTCCTGCGATTTCGATGGGGTCTCCCAACACGGTGCCAGTGCCATGGGCTTCGATGTAACTGATGGTGCTGGCATCGATGCCTGCTTTGCTGAGGGCTTGTTGGATCACTTCGGCTTGCGCATGGGGATTGGGTACCGTCAAGCCGTTGGTCTTGCCTCCATGATTGATGGCCGTTGCCTTGATCACCCCATAGATGTGATCCCCATCGGCTTCTGCCCGTGCCAGCGGTTTGAGCAGCACCGCGCCTACTCCTTCCGCAGGCACATAGCCATCGGCTCCCTGCCCGAAGCTCTCACAGTGGCCTTGACTTGACACAAACTTGCCTTGTCCCAGGAGCAGATATTTATTTGGATGGATGGAGACATTGACCCCTCCGGCGATGGCCAGTTCGCAGTCACCCTGCTGGATGCTTTGACAGGCCAGGTGCATAGCGGTCAAGGACGATGAGCACATCGTATCCACCGCCATACTTGGTCCCCTTAAATTGCAGTAATAGGATATATGGTTAGCTATCGATGAGGAAGTGCTACCGAGCGCAACAGGTCTTCCCTGCATCTGCGCTTCCACGCCAAAGAGTTGATATTCTCCATACATGACGCCTACAAAGACGCCCACATGGGCGGCTCTCGCATCGGCATGGGGCTTGCCATGACTGCCGATCCCAGCGGCAAGAGCGCTACGGGTATAGCCCGCATCTTCTAGCGTCTCTATCACACACTGCAAGAAGAGACGTTCCTGCGGGTCCATCATTTCGGCTTCTCTGGGAGAGATCTGGAAGAAGAAGGGATCAAATTCATCCACGCCATCCAGGAAGCCTCCCCATTTGCAGTAGGTGCTTCCCATCTTGTTTTTGTCGGGATTGTAGTACAAGTGATGCGGCCAGCGCTCCGGTGGAATCTCGGTGATGCAATCACGGCCCTCGCATAAGTTCTTCCAAAATGCGCGCAGGTCTCGTGCACCAGGATAACGTCCGGCCAGTCCGATGATGGCGATGTCTGCCGCTGCTCCAACTCTCTCCGATTGAGCCTGGCGCGACAGGAGGCGCTGGCGGTGAGGGGACTGTAGGCTTCGCCCTGCTTGCCTCTCGCTGCTGACCTGGCTGCGCTGCTGTTCCTGATTGGTCACTGGCAGAGTCGTGATGGCGGCTGCCTTGCTTTGCCCTTTGGAGTTGGCTAACAGATTGCTCAGTTGCTCAGGATAGCTCTGCAAGAAATACTGCGTCAGGCTCTCTAGCGTTGGGCATTCAAACAGTAACGTTTTCGACAAGGGGCCAAAGCTCTCTTCCAGGGCGTTGATGAAGCGTATAGCCAGCACTGAATCAAAGCCATAGTCAATGAGGGGAGCCTGTGTATCGATTTGCTGGACTGCTAACTTGATGAGGCTTGCTAATTGCTTTTTGAAGTATGTGCTAGTTCTGTACTGCAATGTCTCCTTTTCTATGCTGATAACTGTCTGCTGCTCCTGTCCACCAGTTCTTTCCACTGGCACGGCTTGCATGGAAGATAGCTGGGATTGACTTGATAGGCGTTGCCTGATACGTTCCATCTGTCCGTGTGCGACCATCACCTGTGTTAAACTTAAGGCCAGGGCCTGATAAAGCACCTTCATCCCGCTCTCTGTGCTCATCGCTTCTATGCCCAATTGCTGCTGCATCAGCCGTCTCTCCTCCACCTCAATTTTCATGCCGCCATTTTCCCACAGCGGCCAATTGATCGAGATGGTTGTCCCATGACGCTCTGCTGCTATCACCCGTATCTGCCGAGCGTGGGCAAAGGCATCCAGATAGGCATTGGCGGCTGCATAGTCGGCTTGTCCCACATTGCCCAACACCGCCGAGATGGAGGAACACAGGACGAAGAAGTCTAGCGCAAACTGCTTACTGGCTTCATCCAGATGCTCAACCCCTCTCACCTTGGGGGCTAGCACCGCCTCGACTTCCTCAGCTGTCTTGTTGAGCAACAGGCTATCGCGCAGCACACCAGCTGCATGAATGATCCCATCCAGGTGCCCATACTGCTGTATCACTCTCTGCATGAGAGCATGGACCGCTGGCCCATCGTCTACGGCTACCTGCTGGTAGTCAAGGTGTAAAGTTTCGCCTACTGCCGACTCCAATTGTGCACGCTGTGCGGCAGACAGGGGAGAGCGACCCACCAGGATCACCGTTGCCTTTCGCACGTGTTGGGCCATCTCCCGTACAAAGAGCCGTGCTAGGCCGCCTGCCCCTCCTGTGATGAGATAGCAGCCATCCTCCTTCCAGGGTCTGCTCTCCGGTAGGCTTGACTTATCTATGCTTACCTCTTGCCACTGCATGATCCAGCGTTTGCTATCTCGATAGAGAATGTATCGCTCCTGGGGTCGGATTTGGTTCTCGCGCAACCAGGTCAACAGTTCCCTCTCTTGCGGCTCCCTATCTACTTGAAGCAGTTGCCATTGCAGTTTGGGATACTCTTGCTCTGTCGTCTTGAGCACACCCGCCAGTGCTTCAAGCAAGGAAGGTTCCTTGCTGCGCACCACCACGATTTGTATGAGCACTGAGCTTGCGCGTTGGGCTACCAGGAGATGCTGAAGCTCTTGGATGAGGTACTGCACTGCCTCCTGAAAACGTAATGCTCGATCAGGCTGCCCACTTTGCCAATGCTTCACTCTCACTTTCCAGCAGTGCTCATCCAGGCTTAGCTGATCTTGGATGGACGAGCCATCTATGCCTGGCAGATCGCAGAGTAGTACAAGCTGATCGGTGCAAGAGACTGTTTCTGCAACAGGCTGAGGTACTTGCCTCTGCCATGTGATCTCCTCTGGCTGCCAGTGAGGTGTGAGTAGTACGGTCCATCTCTCCTCTTCGCTTTTGAGCGCTCGCATACTTAACCCACGCAGACGGACCACGACGCGTCCTGTATCGTCACACACCTCAAGATCGAAAAAGGATGTAAAATTCGGACTGGCCCCCGGCTGCTTGCTGTGCTGTCTACGACGCACCCATGCCCATCCTTGTGCTGGCACCTCATCTACTATCTCCAGCTCCTCCAGTGCGAACGGCACTTGTAGTTCATTGCTCTCTGCCAACAACCAGATGCAGGACTGCAAGGCGGCATCCAGCAGACTGGGATGCAGCACAAAGTCCGTACGTGTGTGGGCCACCACCGCTGGGACATGCAGTCTGGCCAGTAGCTCATCATCTCCCACATCCAGTTGGGCTATCCCCTGTAGAGATGGCCCATAGTTGAAGCCCAGGGCATGATACCGCTGATAACATTCGCTGCCCGAAACCGTTAAGTGCTGGCAACGGCTTTGTATGCTGCTCAGGTCAAGTCTCTGGTTCTCTTGTGTGTGTGTGGACGTGCTCAGCTCGCGCAGTTGTGCTCTCCCCTGGCTCATGATAGCTGGTGCTTCATGCTCCGGCTCATGGGTCTTGCAGCTGATCGTAAAGATGATCTGCTCATGCTCCTCTAATTCCAGGGCGATATCCACTATTACCGGCTGCTTACCGATCACCAGGGAACGTAGCCATACGACCTGCGTAAGGCATAGAGTGCGTTCCTCTTTCTGCTCCACGCTTCCCATGGCCTGACGAATGGCGGCATGTGCCATCTCTAGATAGGCTACCCCTGGCATGAGCCTCTGTCCTTTGATGACATGATCCGCCAGGAAAAACTCCTCGCCGTTGAAGCTTGAACTGAAGCGTTGGGCGAAGAAATCCGAGATATTGCATTGCACCAGAGGATGCAGACAGTCATGCGCTGTCCTTACGGTCATAGTCGGGGTGGGAAGCCAGTAGCGCTCACAGGCAAAAGGATAGGTAGGCAGACTGATGCGACGAGGCCGTTGCCCACGATACAACAGCTCCCAATCGACGGTGAGACCATTGACCCACCATTCCAAAAGCTTTTCATACTTGCCTTTGCTCATCCAGGCGGCGATGGCTAGCTGACCATCCTCATCCGTTGCAAAGCTTCCCATGGGATGGTAGGGCTTGACTTCTCCCTGGTAGTACTCTGCTGCTTGCTCTTGTCCTACCAGATACTTTTGCAGTTTCTCTTCAAGCTCTGGCAGTGAGGTGACCAGCAGTGCAAGCCGTTGCTGCATCGGCTCGCGTCCCACTTGCAGTGTGTAGGCCACATCCTCTAGATTGAGCTTTGCGTCGCGGGGGCTAGCCCACTGCCGATGCTTTCGCAACCAGGCAAGCAACTGTTCGACGCGCTGCTGCAACTGCTCTGGGGTACGCGCCGAGAGCACGATCAGTACTGGCTGTGATTGTAACATGCTGCCTTCTGGCTGTCCCTGAGCGTGCTTAGGCAGATATTCTTCCACAATCACATGCGCATTGGCTCCTCCAGCCCCAAAGGCGGAGATACCAGCACGTCTGGGCAACCACTGCTCCTTACCCCTGCTAGCCACCTGCAAGCGTTCCCACTCGCCCAGTTCTTGCTGCACCACGAAGGGCGTCTGGCTGAAATCGATATGGGGGTTGAGCACATCGGCATGGATGGAGGGGACCAGTTGTCCATGTTGCATCTGTAAGAGCACTTTCGAGAGTCCGGCTATTCCGGCAGCACTCTCGGCATGGCCGATGTTAGACTTGACCGAGCCAATGGCACACGACTGCCTGTGCTCAGTCCCCCCCTGAGCCTGAAAGGCACGGGAGAGTCCTGCAATTTCGATGGGATCTCCCAACACGGTGCCCGTGCCGTGGGCTTCGATGTAACTGATGGTGCTGGCATCGATGCCTGCTTTGCTGAGGGCTTGTTGGATCACTGCGGCTTGTGCCTGCGGATTGGGTACCGTCAAGCCATTGGTTTTGCCTCCATGATTGATGGCTGTTGCCTTGATCACCCCATAGATGTGATCCCCATCGGCTTCTGCCCGTGCCAGCGGTTTGAGCAGCACCGCGCCTACTCCTTCCGCAGGCACATAGCCATCGGCTCCCTGCCCGAAGCTCTCACAGTGTCCCTGACTTGAGAGGAATCTGCCTCGTCCCAAAAACAGGTATTTGTGCGGATGGATGGAGACATTGACCCCTCCGGCGATGGCCAGTTCGCAGTCACCCTGCTGGATGCTTTGACAGGCCAGGTGCATAGCGGTCAAGGATGATGAGCACATCGTATCCACCGCCATACTTGGTCCCCTCAAATTGCAGTAATAGGATACACGGTTGGCGATCCAGGAAGGATTGCCAGACGCCGCAACAGGTTGCCCCTGGCGCTGTGCCTCCGCACTCCAAAGTTGATACTCCTCATACATGACACCCACAAAGACGCCCACATTGGCGGCTCTCGCATCGCCGTAGGACTTGCCACAACTGCCGGTCCCAGCGGCAAGAGCGCTACGGGTATAGCCCGCATCTTCTAGCGTCTCTATCACACACTGCAAGAAGAGACGTTCCTGCGGGTCCATCATTTCGGCTTCTCTGGGAGAGATCTGGAAGAAGAGGGGATCGAATTCATCCACGCCATCCAGGAAGCCCCCCCATTTACAGTAGGTGCTTCCCGTCTTGTTTTTGTCGGGATTGTAGTACAAGTGATGCGGCCAGCGCTCCGGTGGAATCTCGGTGATGCAATCACGGCCCTCACATAAGTTTTGCCAAAATGCATGCAGATCTCGTGCACCAGGATAACGTCCGGCGAGACCGATGATGGCAATGTCTGCCGCTGTGCCAAACCTCTCTGATTGAGCCTCACGCGGCAGGAAGCGCTGGCGATGAGGAGGCTGGCGGCTTCGCCCTGCTTGCCTCTCGCTGCTGACCTGACTGCGCTCATGCTCCTGATTGGTCACTGACAGAGCCGTGATGGCGGTTGCCTTGCTTTGCCCTTTGAAGTTGGCTAACAGCTTTTTCAGTTGCTCAGGATAGCTCTGCAGGAAATACCCAGTCAGGCTCGCTAGCGTGGAATATTCAAACAGTAACGTTTTTGACAAGGGGCCAAAGCTCTCTTCCAGCACGATCGTGAAGCGTATGGCCATGATCGAATCAAAGCCATAGTCAATGAGGGGAGCCTGTGCATCGATTTGCTGGATGGGTAACTTGATGAGGCTTGCCAATTGCTTTCTGAAGTATGTGCTGGCTCTGTGCTGTAATGCCTCCTCTTCTACACTAATGACCGTCTGCTGCTCCTGTCCACCAGTTCTTTCTACTGGCATAGCTCCCATAGGCTGGGGTGCTTGCTGTGATGCATGGTGGGATTGTGCTTGCCCTTGCAGTGTTATCACCTCTTGCTGCCAGTGAGGCGTGAGCAGCACAGTCTGTCTCTCTTCTTCGCCTTCGCTTCTGAGTGCTCTTGTGCTTAATCCACGCATATGGACCACGACACGTCCTGTATCGTCACACACCTCAAGATCGAAGACCGATGTAGGGGTCGAACTGGCACCCGGCTGCTTGCTGTGCTCTCTGCGACGGACCCATGCCCAGCCTTGTGCTGGCACCTCATCCACTATTTCTAGCTTTTCCAGTGCGAACGGCACCTGTAGCTCATTGCTCTCTGCCAACAACCAGATGCAGGACTGCAAGGCGGCATCCAGCAGACTGGGATGCAGCACAAAGTCCGTACGTGTGTGGGCCACCACCGCGGGGACATGCAGCCTGGCCAGTAGCTCATCATCTCCCACACTCAGCTGGGTTATCCCCTGTAGAGATGGCCCATAGTTGAAGCCCAGGGCATGATACCGCTGATAACATTCGCTGGCCGTAACAGTCAAGTGCTGGCAGCGGCTTTGTATGCTACTCAGGTCAAGCCTCTGGCTCTCCTCTCTGTGTGTGGTCGTGCGCAGTTCTGCTCTCCCCTGACATACAAGTGCCAGCGCCATGGCCTCCTCGTCTGTAGGAGTAGTTTCCAGCATCCGTGGCTTGTCCTCGGACTGGCTCAAGGCATGCCTGCCCTCACTGACAAGAAACGAAATTGTCCCGTTATCCTGTGATTCCCGTGTAATATGGGCCGTGACGGGTGACTCGCTGACGATGAGGGGACGGGCCCACACAACATGGTTGAGGTATAGACAAATCAATTTGTGCTCTGTTGTGGCACTGCCGGTCTGGAATTGTGGAGCAAGTTCACAGGCTACAGCTATGGCAGCACGAGCCATTTCTAGATAAGCTGCTGCTGGGATGATGGATTGCCCTTTGACAACATGATCGGCCAGGAAAAACTCATTACCGTGAAAGGTCGAACTGAACCGCTGTGCTCGCAACGTGGAGGTATTGTGCTGTATAAGAGGGTGTAGAGTAGCAAGTGAGACCACACTTGTAGGGGTCGCAGCAGGTCCCCCCCCGACCGGCGGGGCAGGAACCCAATAGCGTTCGTGGGCAAACGGATAGGTGGGTAGACTGATGCGACGTGGTCTCTCTTCTCCATAGAGGTGCTGCCAATCTATGCTAAGTCCTTTAACCCACCACTCCAGTAGTTTCTCATATTTGCCTCGTTGAAGCCATTTGCCAATGGCGGCTTGCATGGCTTCTTGTAATTGCTCATCGGCACTCAAGAGCGTTGTCGTCTCTTTGTGTCGTCTCACCTGCCCCTGATACCAGTCTCCTGGCGTTTGTGGCTCCAGGAGATATTTGTTCAGCTTCTGCTCTAGTTCTGTGAACGAACTTACCAGCATTGCTAGCCGTTCCTCCATCGCCTCACGTCCCACCCAGCAGCAGTTGCACTTGCTCATACAGTCGCTCTTCGTTCCTGGCAGAGAGCACGATCAGTAAGGGTACAGTTTGCCCCTGTCCTGTTTGTGGGGTGAGACTTCCCGCTAGCGTTGCCCCCGGTTTAGGGAGATATTCCTCAAGGACGACGTGGGCGTTGGCTCCTCCAAAGCCAAATGAACTGACGCCCGCTCGTCGTGGCGAGATATTGCCCTCTCGATCCTGTGGTGCTTCCCACTCGCGGTTCTGCTGTACGATGTAGAAGGGGCTATCCTGCAATTGAATATAGGGATTGATCTGCTCACAATGCAGATTCTTGACCAGCTTCTTGTGTTGCAACTGCAACAAGACTTTGATGACGCCAGCGACCCCTGCAGCCAGTTCCAGATGCCCAATATAGCTTTTGAGCGAGCCAAGCCCGCATGATTCCTGTGGTAGCGGTCCCTCTCCTCGCATCTGGGCTAGCTCGCTGAAGGCAGTCTTGAGTCCGTTGATCTCGATGGGATCACCCAACGGCGTTCCCGTGCCATGCGCCTCGATATAGCCCACCGTGCCTGGATCAATGCCAGCTTTGCGATAAGCGGCCAGTAACAGATCGGCCTGTGCTCTGGGATTAGGGGCAGTGAGGGAACTGGCGTGCCCACCATGATTTTCTGCGCTCCCGATGATCACGCCATAGATGTGATCTGCGTCTCGCTCGGCATCCGAGAGCTTTTTGAGTACGAGTATACCGACCCCTTCACCCCGTGCATAACCATTGGCTGCCGCCGAGAAGGTTTTGCAGCGTCCATCCTCACAGAGCATACCCGCTTTGCTGTAACTGATGTGTAGTGCGGGAGAGATGAGAGTATTGACACCACCAACAATCGCCATGTCACATTGACCACTCTCAATGGCACTCACGCCTCGGTGAATGGCGACCAGGGAGCTAGAGCAGGCTGTCTCAATAGCTTCGCTGGGTCCGTGCAGATTGAGCAAATAGCTCATGCGATTGGGTCCTACCGATGGGGTCTGACCTGTCGCAGAATAGCCTTCAAGCGCCATGTTGACACTGGATAGCCGCTCATGATAGCCGCTGTTCGTAGAACCAACAAACAGCGCAGTATTGGTCCCTGAGAGGCTTGACGCTGCATATCCAGCATCCTCTATTGCCTTCCAGATATGTGTCATCAGTAACCGTTGCGGCGGGTCCATCTGCTCGGCTTCACCGGGCGAGATGCCAAAGAACAATGGATCAAACCATTCGACATCCTCCGCTATCCCGGCCCATTTGACATTCGTCTTATTCGCCTCCGTGGCCGGATTGCCGAAATAGCTCTGCCAACTCCAGCGCGAGGGAGGGATTTCGCTAATACAGTCGCGGCCAGAGAGCAGATTGTACCATAAGCTCTGCACATTTGGAGCCTGAGGAAAGCTTCCACTTATACCAATAATGGCGATGGGTAATGCGGTTGTAAGTGTAGGTGGCACCTGCGAACATTCAATGCAAGCGTGTTGTTGGATGCGGGAAGATTCACGTGATGCTTCGTCTGTCGCCACCTGGGAAATGACAGGGTATGCTGTAGCGAAATAGGGAGTGAGGACAGAAGCATAAGTTGCATGCAGATACTGGGCAAGGCACTCCAGGGTCGGGTAATCAAAAAAGTGGGCGGGTGTCAGATCGAGCCGATAACTCTGCTGGAGACGATGGGCAAACTTGATGTAGGTGATCGAATCGAAGCCGTATTCTGAGAGTGGGGTCTGGATATCGATATCCTCCAGCGAAACTTTGATTAAATCAGAAACCATGTACGAGAGCGCCTTACTCAGTCTATCGGTGAGCACCACTTTGAACTGCTGCGGTTTATCGCCAGAGTCGTCGAGGAAAGTGTTTGTCTGTTCCTGTCCACCATCATGTCCAGGATCAGCAGTATCAAGTGGTGTACCTGCATAGCTCTTCAATAAACTCCCTCCTCGATCCTCCACTATCCAGTAAGACTCTCCACTAAAAGGATACGTCGGCAGTGGGATGCGGAAATATCTCTCCTTCTCAAAGAATCGTTCCCAGTTTAAATTGCATCCTTTTACATATAAAGCTGATAAAGCAACTAACCTCTTTCTATATTCTTCTTCATCAAGGGAGACATTTTCCAGCAATTCCTGCAGTAACCAATGACCATATGGCTGTAAGAATGACTCAGCCTGTGAATCACGCCTTTCCTTCTTTTCAACATGAAGTTCTGAGTAACCATTACTTATAATTTCACTAAGACATTGCTTGAGTTCACCACTATTCCTGGCCACTACCGCATGTCGTATTGCAAAATGACTGCGGCCTTGTACTAACGTGTAGGAAATATCTTCAACGGCATAGTTTGCGTCTTCTTTTTCTAGCCACTTCACCATATCTACAATTTTTTGCATCAGAGCTATTTGTGTTTTTGCAGAGAAGGGGAAAAAGAGATAGGGCCGTGTTGGCCTGAGTACCTCTTTCTGTTGGGGGGAAGGTTCCTCAAGAATAAGATGGCAATTGGTTCCGCTCAAACCAAAGGCACTAACCCCTGCGCGTCTCGGACTATCGGGGGAACTTTTCCATTCTCTCAATTCTGTATTGATGAAGAATGGGCTATTTTGGAAATCAATCTGTGGATTGGTCTCTTCAACATGAAGAGTGGGGGGGATTTGCTGATATTTCATGGCGAGCAAGACTTTAAAAACACCTGCAATGCCCGCGCACGTAACGGTATGACCGATATTAGGTTTGTGTGATCCAATTGCACAAAATTGTTTTTTATCGGTAAAAGTGTGAAATGCTTCATTTAACGCTTGCATCTCAATAGGGTCACCTAGCTTCGACCCCGTACCATGAGCTTCAAGGTAGGTAACAGTTGCGGGATTGATGGTCGCCTTTTTATAGAGATCGCAGAGCAAGGCTTTTTGTGAATGTAGACTGGGGGCCGTCATCCCAAAGGTTTTGCCATCCTGATTGATGGCCGACCCTTTAATAATGCCATAAAGGTGATCCCCGTCTGCAATGGCAGCCTCCAAAGGCTTAAGGACGAGAGCACCAACACCCTCACCTATCACAATGCCATTGGCATTCTTATCAAATGTTTTGCATTTGCCATCTGGCGCAAGCAGCTGAGTTTTCGCGGCCATCAAATAGTATGCAGGCGAACTCATGACAAAGACACCGCCAGCTAGAGCCATCTCTGATTCCCCAGTGCGGATACTTTCACAGGCCAGGTGAATGGCAACCAGAGAAGAAGAACTCGCCGTATCTATGGTTAAGCTTGGACCCTTACAGTTCAAAAAATAGGAGATTCTAGCAGCGAGAATAGCCATATCATTGCCTAAAAAGAGGTGCGCATCCATCTGTTCCGACTGTGTAGATAAGGGCCTTGTGCTATCTATAAGGAGGTCTTTATAATCTCCGGGTCTTGCTCCCACAAACACGCCGACCTTTTTCTCTGATAATTGTTCAGCGCAATAGCCCGCGTCTTCAAATGCCTTATACGCCTCTTGTAAGAATAAGCGCTGTTGTGGGTCAATCCTTGTAGCCTCGTGCGGTGAAATGTCGAAAAACAATGAGTCAAATTGGTCTATACTATATAGCATTCCACCCCATTTGCTGGGAGGTATAAACGCATGTTCTGAATCAGGGCCTGAATGTGTATAGGTCTCCCAACCCTTACGGGGTTGAATTTCCTTGATACAACTATGGCCCTGCTGGAGATGAGACCAGAATGCTTCAAGGTTGGCGGAATCGGCGAATCTTCCAGAAATACCAGTGATAGCAATATCTGACTTCTGTATTCCTCTACGCATCTCATGGACGGCGGTGCAATCCGTAGAGGCGGTAGGTATCGGCGTTTTACAGCTGGCCTCACTGTCATCTGCTTTTGAAAAACGGTGATCATTGTCTTTCAAGTTCATCTACGCGTACCTCAAATGATTGTTCCTGTTTTGCTGCCCACAAAGTTCACTCAATAACATGCAGAACGTATTTTGCTCTTCATATTACTTTTCATATATTTTTATGAAATTAAATAAATATATGAAAAACATGTTTTACGCTTTATGATGCTTTTCCATATATTTTTTCTTATATTATATTAGTAAATATGGTAACTGTCAAGTTTTTATTACCATTAGGGTGCTTGGGACTTATGAATGTGATAAGAATCTTTTTTCTTGATAGAACCTTTTTAATCAGCCAACGTACTATAATATAACGTTAATTACTTTTAGCAAACGTTTTGAAGGAAAAAAGTATGAGCAGGATTCTACCCTACGAGGCTATTCCTTTTGTGGAGTGGTCATCAGACTATCAGCACCATCTGGCTGATTTGCTGGTTCAGGCTTACCAGGAGCACGGTCCAATCTTTCGTACAAAACATCTTCGGTATCTGCCGCACAACGAAATTGTCTTCCTGGTTGGTCCAGAAGCGAATCGTTTTGTACTGGTGGACCAGCGCCAGAAATTCTCAAATCTGGTTGGCTGGAGTACGATCTTCCCGATGGTGAAAGTGTTTGGTCGCGGTCTGTTGACGATGGATGGTGAGGAGCACGCTCGCATCCGCAGGCTATTCAATCCTGCATTCACCATGAGCTATATAAGTCGTTATTTGACCCTGATAAATAGTATCACGCGAAAAAAAACGAAAAGCTGGCTAGAAGCTGGAGAGGTGAACCTGCATGAAGAAATAAGCAAGATTGCCTTTGAGGTTGCTGCTCAAGCTCTGGCTGGTTTAAAAGGAGATGACGAGATAGAGCATTTCCGCACGCTCTTCCTGAGATTCCAAATGCTTACACCTTCTCTGGAGGATTTTGAGGCTCGTCTAGCATCACTGCGCAGTGAACTGGATGCTCTGTTAGTACCAAAAATTGAGGAGCAACGCAGGCAACTAGGTGACGATATCTTCGGTCGCCTCGTCCAGGCTCGTGACGAGCATGGGAATACGATGAGTGATGAGCAAATTATGGCACATGTCAATACGCTGTTGATTGCAGGTCACGAAACAACCACCAGCTTGAGTACGTGGTTACTCTACCTCCTGCATCAGCATCCTGACTATACACAGCGTATTTTGCGGGAGCAGGAGGCGGTTCTTGGAGCAAGCGACGAGTTAACGTTAGAGGATATCAAGCGTATGCAGAGTCTGGATAATGCTCTGCATGAGACTGAACGATTATATCCTCCGATTCCAAATGGTCCACGTGGCGTTGTAGAGGATTTTGAGTTCCACGGGTATCACATTCCAGCTGGCTCACTGGCCTTTTATTCAATTCTAGGCTCACATATGATGCCGAGTATTTTCGCCAACCCCGAAACCTTTGACCCTGATCGCTTCGCCCCTCCCAAGGAGGAGCACAAAAAGAATCCCTATGCTCTGGTTAGCTTTGGTGGGGGTCCACATATCTGTATTGGTATGAATTTAGCGTCGGTAGAAATTAAGGCGATAGTTACACATATTTTGTGTAACTATACGCTTGAGCTTATTCCGGACCAGGAAATCTATCAATTCTATGGTGTTGTCGGATGGCCTGTCAACGGTATTCGCATACGTGTTTCTGAGAGGATCAAGAGGGCTTAATTTAATAAATAGCGTTTAACTACATACCAAAAGGAAAGAGAGCTGCATGTATGACTACACTATCTATCTTCGAGCTTCAACAAAAATACGCCATCTGCCAACTAGGATACGACCCCTTTTCCTGGTACAAGCAGATGCGCATGGCCAACCCCATCTCTGTTGATGAGCAGGAGCAACTGTATGAGCTGTTCCGCTATAAGGATGTGCAAGCAGTTCTTGCTGATCCAGTTCGTTTCTCCTCAAAGGGTCTGCTAGGTGGAGAGGAAAAGGAAGAGAGGGGAAGTATCCTCGTCGTCGATCCTCCACGTCATAAGAAATTGCGCACCCTGGTCTCTCAAGCCTTTACTCCTCGTGCTATTGCCCAGCAAGCGGACAATATCCGAGGAATTGTCAACGAATTGCTTGACGCATCCACCACTTCTGGCACCCTGGATGTGATTAAAGACGTTGCTGCGCCTCTTCCTATCAGAGTGATCGCCGCGATGCTGGGTGTGCCACTTGAGCGGCAGGCAGACTTCAAGCGCTGGGCTGAGGGAATTGCCAGTACTTCTCCAGAGCAAGCAGTTGCAAGTTTTCGCGCATTTGATGAATATACACGCGTGCTCCTCGCACAAAAGCGGATGGCAAGAGAAACCGATGTGGTGAGTGCTCTGTTGGATGCAGAGATTGATGGGGAACCACTCAGTGAACAGGAGATTGTGAGTTTTTGCGGAGCGCTACTCGGAGCAGGTCTTGAAACCACAGAACATCTCATTGGCAATACCATACTCTGTTTAGACGAGCATCCCTCTGCGCGTGCCATGCTCTGGGCTGATCCCTCGCTGGTATCTGGTACTATTGAAGAGGCGCTACGTTTTCGTCCTGTAGTACACCGAGTCGCACGAACTGTTACCAAGGATACAAAGATTGGGGGACAGTCCCTCAAAGCCGGGCATAGAATATTTTGTTGGATCGGCTCAGCCAATCATGACGAAGAGCAGTGGGGAGATCCTGAGGTCTTCGATATCCGACGCTCGCCTAACCAACATCTGAGTTTTGGTTCTGGTATCCACTTTTGCCTTGCTGCGCCGCTTGCTCGGTTGGAAGTCAAGATTCTTCTAGAACAGATCATTGAGCGCTTCAAAGATATCCAGCGTATCTATGAAGTGCCACTCCAGTTCGTTCCGAGCTTTGGTCTCTATGGAGTGCAACAGCTTCCTGTACGCGTACAAAAGCGCTAAGTGGGTCATGCCGGATCTTCACGCATGTCCTCCGAAGAGTCTCTCTTCCAAAGGGCAGGCTTCTTTGTTGTCTGCTAGTTGAGAGTGGGGCCGCTCTATTAGCCCATTCAGGCTCGTCTATCTGGTCCTGTCTGACAAGAATCCCGATAGACAACAAACGACATTGCAGAGAAAACTGTGGCATGTGAAGCGAGGCACTGATGCTATCGTTTTTCCGACCAGATGGGAGACTAACTGTCCACGATCACGCCCAGCAACCGAGTAAAAGCGCTCAGCAGCCCTCCTTCGGGATCAAGCAGCAGATAATCTTCGCTTGTTCTCTCTTGTTCTCGTGCTTGATTGGCACTGTTAATCAGAAGACGAGGGAGGCAAAGCGTGATTCTTGATGGCATTTGCTTTTTCTTGGTCAATAGTACTTCTGTGCACAGGTCAAGATGTTGCGTGTGATCCATTCGCTGCAAGAGAGATCTCATCAGGGACATTGGTGATCGTTTCATACCACTTCGCACTCCAGTGTACAACTTCTCCTCGGCATCTATGCTCGTTTCAGACAGCGAAAAGGTTGTCTGGGAGACATGCGAAATATGCAAAAACGGCCAAAGTAGCACTTCATTGTGGGGAAAACGGTCGAGACTGGAGGGTGCCGAAGTGAAACGACGAAAAATTGCTGTCAAAGGGCAATATTCACTTCGGCGCTATATGGCTGAAGCCGCCTCTAGAGCGGCTTTAGCCATATGATAAAAATGAGGTGCCGATGAAGTGCCGAAGGGGGGACTCGAACCCCCACGCCAGTTAAGGCACAACGCCCTGAACGTTGCGTGTCTACCAATTTCACCACTTCGGCTTAGCCGTCCATTTCCTGTGGACGGGTTCTATACTACAGCATCTCACGCAACTTGTCAATACCATAGCAATGCCGTTTCCCATCCTGAAGTTAGAAATTGCTAAATTGCTCCCCCTAAACACTTAGCAGTCCAGCCAGCTGTAAGAGAAGTTCTGCCAATAAAACCATCAACACTCTCAATACCGTGTACTGTTCACAGCTTCAGTTCACCTTGGAGCCGCTGAAAGAGATTATGCGCCAGGGACGAGAACTTCATTCTCACCATTAGTACTGCTATGCTTGCTTCTTGCTATTTTTGGTCAAGCTTTATTGCTCTTTTTACATATCCCTACGGATTGTTTGTGATATACTGATGGGTGAAGTGTAATCATCAAAGAATGGGAATGCATCTATTAAGCAAAGGGTTGGAACCTGCAAATGATGATATCCAGGTCGATTGAAGACTTGAGCTGGTGGCAAAAGGCTCAACCTACTACTGAAGAACTCCAGCTGAGTGGAGGGTTATTAGTGGAGGATTGGCCCCACGCTCGTCATGTTCGTCATCTCTCTGTAGAGTTATTTGATGTAACACGCTCTCTACATCATCTCGATGAGTCTGCTCTGCATTTACTCGATCGTGCTGCTTTTTTGCATAATACAGGAATGGTGATGGGGGTACGTCGCCACCATAAGCATTCATTTCGCTTGATTAATGATACGAAGTTGCCCGATTTCACTGATGACGAGCGCTATGAGATCGCCTGTATTGCCCGCTATCATCGTAGATCCTTGCCCAGTAAAGATCATGCAGAATTTGCCGCACTCGATCATCATGCGCGCAGGCGCGTCTCTATCCTCTCCGCTTTGTTGCGTATTGCGGATGCACTTGATTATAATCATGACGGTCGTGTTCTACACATTGCGGCAGAACCAGCACTCTGTACCGAAGACCTCTGGGCAATCCGCCTCTTGACACGCCCTCTTGCCGATCTGGATGAAGAATTGGAACATGCCTATGCAAAAGCGGATCTGTTTGAGAAGGTGTTCAAGTACAAACTCTATTGCGTCGTGCAAGCGCAGGAGCGCTTTTGAACGAGCAACTTGCTACACTATTGCTTCCGCTCGCTATGCCCGCTCACACAAAGTAATGGCTGCTCCACATGTATGATTGGGATTAATCCATAATACGCGTTGGGGATCTTCTTGATAGATATACGCAACTTCTTGTGTATCCAGGTATTCTTGGCTCGCACTCACATCCTCGACCACGAGTGTGATGCAACAAAGACTCTCTCCAAATGTTTGTAGGTGCTGTCTCAATCCTCCTATTAATGGTCTATACCAATCCTCGTTTAGATTGCTACGGGCCGCTGGGGGAGCCACTAGCTCAAAGCTTTGCTCGCTATGACCCAAGGCAAAACGACTTGACGTGCTGGGATCTTGCACTGATGGTTCCAGTGCATAGATGTGCTGAAAACGCGCGCTAGCTTCCGCCAGATCTGCGACGACGATTGTGGTGTTCAGTACTCTGGTGGCTCCTAATGGGTGTGGAGGCGGTGTCCTCCAACCAGCCAAGCGCATACGTCGCTCTAGACCCTGGCTATCGTGCTGGATGAGAAATGGGTAGCGTTGAGTCAGGTCCCCACGTTCTACATCGCTACGTATCCAACTGCGCCTGCGCCCATCTGCACTTTTTAGCTCGCCCGCTTGCGGACCAATAATGGCGATTCCGCGCTCTAGCATGGCTTCGCTGTCCTCCAGGATATCGTTCGATGCCAGCACGAAGTTCAGATAGCCGTCCCCTTTTGCAAGACGATCCAGCATGCTTTGTTGTGCCTCGGCACGATTACGGACCGCGATTAGCTCAAGATAGGTATCGCCGATAACGATAATACGATTGGCTGTACCTCCGACGGGATGTATGCCGCCGCCGCTAACGGCTAAGCCCAGATCCTGACTAAAGACTTTTGTTGCTCGT
>VBJK01000105.1:24362-26844 GCA_005879655.1 Chloroflexota bacterium
ATTAAAAGAGCGACCGTCCCGCCGGACAGTCGCCCTAGGCGCTCTTGTGCTACAATCGCATACTGCTCACCCGCGTGTACGAGCTAGCTCACGTGCCTCACGCTTGCTGGTAGTACTCTCGCCCTTGCGGCTCAATAGTCCCAACCCCAGCTCGCCTTTCTCCCAGATCACCAGCAACATGCTGGCATTGAAGATCGAGGAATAGGTGCCGCTGAAGATACCAATCAGTAATGTCAGCGTGAAGGTGTGGACGCTGGTACTACTGCCGAAGAGTGTAAGCGCAAGCAAGGTGAAGAGCACGGTCAGTGAGGTATTCAATGAACGGGCCATCGTTTGGATCAGGCTCGCATTCACCACCTGCTCGAATGTCTCTGTTGTACGACGCTGCATATTCTCGCGTACGCGGTCGAACACTACAATAGTGTCGTGCACAGAGAAACCAACTACGGTCAGTAGTGCAGTTATGAACAGCGCATCGATCTGTGTCTTGAAGAGCACACCCAAAATTGAGAAAACTCCAACTACGACCAGTACGTCATGCAGCATAGCAATAATGGCACAGGTACCATAACGCCATGCCTTTGCCACCTTGCGGAACGAGAACCAGATGTAGAGCAGAATACAGGCTGATGCCGCTAGCACTGCCAGCACGGCGTTACGCGTGGTTTCGCCAGCCACAACGCTACCTACTTCGGAGGTAATGAGCACTTGCAGGTAAGGACCATTCTTCGCCAGGAAGTATTGTTGAATTTTGGGCAGGTCCTGGCTCTTCAACTCGCTCTTCGTCAAAATGCTAATTGTCTGATTTGTTGTCCCCTGTTTGACATCCACAACCTTGACCGGGATGGTCGCATTGGCGTTCGGTGTGGGTGTTGCTGTCGGCGTGGCAACAGCAGTAGGCGTAGCAGTGGCTTTCGCTGCTGGTGTCACCGTAGCCTTGGCTGTAGCAGCGGCTGTTGGTGTAGCCTGGGGCGTGGTGTTCGTGCCTGATGGTGTAGTGTTGGGAATTTTGCTAAGCGTGCTAGTAACATCGTCAATGGTCGGGGCATTGGTAAAGCCGCTGACAGTCACGACCGTAAAGCTCTGCTTTGCATCGTTCCCTTGGGCAATGTCGGTAAAGAGTATCGGAAGTTTTGGTGTATCAGAGTATTTCTTCGTGAGCAGATCACGAATGTTTTGCTGGACTGTTGCATCGATAGTGGTGTTCAGGCGTATCCAGACGGTTTTCTTGGGTGGCAAGTTGTTGTTCTGGCCAAGCACCACTTGTGGATCTTCCAGATGCAATGGCCCCAGGAGCGCTTTTACATCATTGGCATTACTCACTGCTGTCTGTGGCATAAATTCCATGCTTGAACCACCAGCGAAGTCAATGCCCACGTTGAGTCCGAATATGGCTAGTGAGATGGCACCTGGGATGATGACCAGCAGCGAGATAATTAAGAATACGTAACGGTATTTTACAAGATTAAACACGGCATCCTCCTTTTACACTGCGCTATTTCGCCGCGCCAGGGATGCTGTGGCGATAGAGCCAGCAGGAAGCCCGAACAATGCGGGATGGTTGATAACGCCAGTCGGCACAAGCAGGTTCAGGAAGGTGCGTGTGACGATAATAGCGGTAAACATACTAATCAAGACGCCCAGAAACAACGTTGTTGCAAAACCAACGATAATCGTCGCGCCAAAGTTGGTACCGAAGCTGTAGAGTACTGCACAGGTGATCAGCGTTGAAATGTTCGAGTCACGAATAGAAGGCCAAGCACGTTTCCAGCCAATATCGATGGCTGAAGCTAACAATCTGCCCGCTCTTAGCTCTTCTTTCACACGCTCAAAGATCAGCACGTTCGCGTCAACGGCCATACCGATCGAGAGAATGAAGCCCGCAATACCAGCCAGTGTCAGGGTGACGGCTATCATTTTAAAGAGGGCCAGTGTGAAGATTGCGTACAGGACTAATGCGAGGTCTGCTAGTAAGCCAGGCAAGCGGTAATACAGCAGCATGAACACGATAACAATTCCCAGGCCGATCACACCCGCGATGAGGCTCTTCTGAATCGAGTCCTGACCAAGCGTTGGACCAACCGTATCCTCGCTTTGTATGGCCAGTGCAATAGGCAGTGAGCCGTACTTCAACACATTAACGAGCTGTTGGGCTTCTGTGAGGGTAAAGCGACCATTAATCTCTCCATTGCCGGGGATCTGGCTATCAATGCGTGGCGAAGAAACGACCTTTTTGTCCAAGGTGACAGTAAGGTAGTTCCCGATATGTTTTGCTGTGTAGCTGCTGAAGCGTCCGACGGCGTCTCCCTTCATGGCGAATTGAATGACATAGCCGCCAGTTTGTTGGTCCTGCCCGACCTGCAATGCATTGGGGTCGAGATCTTTACCGGTGAAGAGCGGTTTACTGCCAGGATTGTTCTGAACGTAATCCGCCGGATTCAATATGGTATCCTGAGCTGCACCAGTTGTGCCGGTATCCCAG
>VBJK01000055.1 GCA_005879655.1 Chloroflexota bacterium
CGAAGAGGCCGCTGCGTTTGAAGTGTGAGACAAGTGGTAGGGTGTGATCCAGCTTGTACTGGCTGGTCTGGAGTTGTGGTGCGTGAACGGTGGCAACCATGCGCCATTGCTCACACAGCAGTAATGCCGGTAAAAATGCCGCAAACTGTCGTCCATAGCGGGTTGTGGCATGGACAAATGGCGATATGGGTCCATCTAGCTCGATACTGTAACCACCCTCCGGTAACGGCTGTGCCCAGAACATCAATTTAAATAGTTTGATGTAACGCCAGAGGTCCTTATAGGGGCTGATTGGCTCTATGGTACTATCGTCGTGGATGGGGCCGTCTTGCGTGTGAGATTTCCCCTGATCTTGCGTGTTGTCGTGGACTTCGATGTTTACTTGGCTGGCCCAATAGAGCACGCCTCGTGTCAGTTCTAGATTATAGCGCGCTAGTAGCCCTTCAGGGGTCCATTCGGCACCAAGGTCAGTGAGGAGGTAGGTTGCTGGGCGGTCGGCGAATAGAGCGCTTTCGATGTATTCGGGGAGCGTATCTAGTTCTTGGGCGATGCGCTGGATGACTTCGTCGCGTGTGTTGGAACGCGAGGGATGTGGGGTGGCAAATGCTGGGCCGTAGGCAAATGCCTGTTCGCGTAGTTGTAGGGGGGAGAGTGAGGTGGTCAGCGGTGAGAAGGTGGCTGCATCGCTGAGCACTTTTGCCAGACCGCGTATGACGATGTAATCAAGGCGCTCTCCCTCGTAGGTTTCTAGGGCTTTGTGCCATTCTGCGTGAGTGTGTCCTAGATGTTGTTGGAAGAGGGTGATCAGGTCATTGGCGGTTTGCTGCCAGTGGGCGTCGTATGTGCTCACTAGCTCAATAAAGAGTTCTGGACCACGGAGGCGTAGTCTGGGTTTAACAAGGTCTGCTGTTAGCATGGATCTGTCTTTCGGGGCTGGCGGCGTTGCGCTTTGCCTTCGTCAAGCGTTTTGCGGACGATGATTTCAAAAAGGACGGCCTCTCTATTTTCTACTTTGCGCAGGATACGTCCCAGGCGCTGGATGTATTCGCGTGCTCCGGCTGTGCCGCCCAGCACGATGGCAATTTTGGCCTCTGGCACATCAACACCTTCGTTGAGTACGCGTGAGGTGACGATGACACGGTAGCGTCCGGCTTGAAAACTATCCAGGATGTGTTTGCGCTCGGCGGCGCTGGTTTCGTGTGTGATGGCCGGGACGAGGTAGCGCTTGGCGATGTCGTAGACGACGGCGTTCTGTTCGGCGAAGACGAGTACTTGTTCGTGGGCGTATTCGTGGAGCAAGCCCTCCAATGCATTAAATTTTCCTTCACAGCTACTGAGCAGCCGTAAGATACGTTGACGGGCCAGAAATGCGCGGCGAGCCTGGACATTGCTGACCGAGAGGCGCATCAGTTCCATTAGCCAGGATGCGCCAAAGCGCCTGGGGAGGTCCTGCGCACGCACATAGCCCATATAGATGGCGTGATCTGCATCGTAGCGTGCTCGCTCGTCGGGTGTGAGGTCAACACGCAAACGTTCCGTGCGATACTGGGCGAGTTGCACTCCGATCAGTTCCTCGATGCGCTTCGTGTAGACGATAGGCCCGATCAGGTCGCTGAGATCCCAACGGCCATTCGTTTGTTCATGGGCTTCAGGATATGTCGCCGTCAAGCCAAGACGCAGTGGGGCCGGAGCCATCAAGGCGGTTTCACCCCAGCTGGGTGCGGGCAGGTGATGGACCTCATCGAAGATGATCAGTTTAAAAGTATTGCCATACTCGGCCATCAGGTCGCCAGCGGAGTGATAGGTTGTTACCGTCAGGGGTTGCACCTTCTTTTCTCCACTGTAGTAGACGCCGATTTCTAGCGAGAATGCATTGACGAGGCGTGCATACCACTGATGTAGTAAATCAATAGTGGGAGCAATAACGACCGTTGAGCACTTCATGCGGTAGATGGTTTGTAGTGCTACAAAGGTTTTGCCCGCACCAGTGGGTAAGACAATACTGCCGCGCCGCTTGGCCAGCTCCCACGCGAGTAGTGCTTCCACTTGGTAATCGTGTGGCTCGCGCGTCTCCTGCCATGTGAGGTCCAGTGTGCGCCAGCGCGGCACTGTATCACGAATGGCCTGCTCGCGGAGCGTTGGTTGTAGTGTTCCATAATGGTAGCCCTCACAGCGCCAACGTTCCTTGATGAGCTTAAACGGCTCTGGAGGGTGCTCTTCATCACCGACATCTCTTAGAACCAGCGTGCCGCCCTGAAAGAAGATAGATTTGCTCATGGCCTATATGATAGCAGACTTTTGTTACAGTAGCCAATACCATTAAGGAGCAGTATGGGTTTACGGAGGACGGGCAAGCGGCTGAAATAAGGTAACTCTACAGCAGGGGTTCCAAGGGGCCTGCAAGGCCCTTTGGCAGGGTACGAGGTGTCCCCGTATCTCTCCCTTCCATCGCCGCCGGAGGTGGCGCGAGAGAAGAAGAGACCTGAATAGTTACCAAAAAAACTCTTGACGAGAGACCTTGCATCTGCTATAATTATCTCGTTATAAGAGAGCGGGGCGTAGCGCAGCCCGGTAGCGCACTACAATGGGGTTGTAGTGGTCGGAGGTTCAAATCCTCTCGCCCCGACTAAGCAAAACGAGGTGGGAAGTTCCCTTGTCAAAGGGAACTTCCCACCTCGTTTTATGTCTATCCCCTCTTTCAAACATCAGCAGGCAAGCACAAGCCTGCGTTCTACTGCAAACTCCTAACCTCCACACTAATTCACATGAATGAGCAGAGTAGCTGACTGCGATTGGCTGAACTGATGATTTTGGTTCTGTGCCACGGCGATGAGCAAAGCCTTGACCGTATCATCGTTCTCATTGGAAGGGACGACACTGATCTGCACATGGAACACCACCTTACCATTGTCGTCAGCTTGGTGTGTATTACTTGACTGAGTGCCTGTAGCCTTGGTGTAAGAGAGCGTAAGGCGCACGGGAATGCCAGGCTGATTGGTCTGGACAGTGACATCAACGGTTGTATCATTGTCAATCTCCTTGGGAACAGAGGTGATGCGCAAGGTGAGTGGTGCAACTTCCGGTGTTGGTGTGGGCGTCGGAGATGGCACGGGCGTCGGCGTAAGCGTCTCATTGGTCGGGTTGGATGGTCCGCCACTTGCCGTCGCCGTTGCCCCTGACGGCGCGTGAGGTGAGGGAGTTGCCTGATTGGACGAGATAGAGTGTTGTGGTAGCTGGTTTGCTTGTGGCGTGGCAGGTTGGGCAAAAGTGAGACCCATGAAGCCAGCAAAAATAAAACCAACCACAGTGGCAAAAGAGACCACAATGATCAAAAACTGATGTGCTGGACCGCTGCGCCAATAGTATCCAAGCTTAGCGAAAGGGTTGGCTGGAGCAGCTGGCCCCGCTTTTTGATGAGGCAAGCGAGCGTTACGCATCTGTATGGGCTGTGTCCCCCCATTGGTATCGTATGAGTGGTCATCTAGGGAGACCGCAGGTAAGACGAGTTTTCCTCGTGAGTCCGATGACTGATTGCTATGGGAATGATCTTCGATCATAATTTCCTTTTCTCTTAAAGAGTAATGTATAGTGTGTCATTTTATGCTATTGATTTGAATAATGTAAGCTTATTCACCTTTATATCCTATTGCAGACCCATCCACTCAAGACAGATGTTATCCCATAGCATGAAGTTAATACAGTATAGTGACGCTGAGGATAGGATTACCAGACAGGTAAACGGCTAATCATAGCTTTCAGCCACAGCGCACGCATCTCACTGCCAGCCACCAGCAAAGTGATCCATACGCCGAGGATCGTACCGACAATCCAGAAGGCCAACATCAAGGTAGCGCTATTGAGACTCATCAGGTTATTCCAAAGATTGATACATAAGTAAGAGAAGGCGTCGTGTCCGTTAGCAATCGGCAAGGTTGCGCGTAAAGAAGGCTGTCCCAAAATGATGCCAAGAGTAGTAATCGTTGCTAATAGGAGGGCTGCAAGCCATTCTGTAAGTGAGGGCTGGAAAAGTACGTAAGGATGAACTTCTTCATTTTGTTGCACACTGTGAGCGACACGTCGCATAATATGAGATGTAAGATCCGCAGGCTCCGCAACCATCTCCATATGACATAGTGCCTGATCAATCTTCTCAAAACAGAATAATGCTTGTTGGCAGGAGTTGCACTGAGAAAGATGTAACTCAAGTAAACGCATCTTCTCCAAGGGGAGGCGTTTATCAATGTACAACTGTAATTGCTCGGCAGCCTTGGAACAGCGCATAATTAGCCTCTCGTTTTCCATTCTTGCTCAAACGACTGTAAACGTTCTTTGAGCAAATTGCGTGCACGAAATAAATGTGTCTTAATAGTACCGATAGGTATGGTGAGGATTTCAGCCATTTCTTCGTAGGTCATATCCTGTAGATGACGCAGCACTAATACAATGCGGTATTTTGCTGGTAGCATTGATAAATGTTTGTGAACAAGCTTTTGACAATCTTGCCTTTCTAGTTCGGCATTGGCATGCCCTTCATTGTCAACTTGATCGAGGAGATGCTCTGCTTGTATAGCAGCTTGCAAGGCTTTATCGCGTTTTCTTTGTTCCAGTTGTTTCAGACAGCAGTTGTAGGCAATGCGGTACAACCAAGTGGAAAAACGAGCATCACCACGAAATGAGGGTAAGCCTTGCCAGGCAGCGAGAAATGTTTCTTGCGTGATTTCGTTAGCTTCCTCATATTGTTGAAGCATACGAAAGACAAGATTGAAAACGCGCCGTTGGTGGCGTTGCACAAGTTGAGCGAAAGCATCCTGATCGCCAGACTGGCTGGCGGAGACCAGCTCTCTGTCATCCTGCTCGGCGCAAGAGGCTGTGATATTAGGAATAGATATTCCAATGCTGTGTGGCGTTTGCACCAGATATTCTCTCATAGTAGTAGTAATAAAGAGGACAGAAGCAACCGAAAAGTTTCAGACATGGGGCGAAACTTCTCGCACTCTATTAGGTATCTTACCATATTGATGAATGAACAATAAAGGGGTGCCTTACATGTCTTATAACGCAATTGTCGTTTTACTTGGCTGGCTCACGGTAGTCGCCATATTCTTCGTTTTCATTGTGCTGTTACGGTACTTGCACCATAAAGAACGTATGGCCTTAATTACCCACGGCATGCATCCAGATGTAGCGCGCAAACAGCGGCGTAGTAGAGGTATATTGCGAGCAGGGTTAATTACTGGGATGGTAGGATTAGCGCTTACCGTCGGTCTCTATCCAGTAGGCTTCTTTTTACCCTTTTCTCCTGCCGCCCCCTTTCATCTGGGGCCATGGCTCTTGCCTGGCCTGATCCCGTTAGGTGTGGGACTCGCCCTCATCATCAGCTATTACCTGGAACAAAACAATCAGGGGAGCGAAGAAGAACATAGCGAACAAGAGCAGGATAATATTATTTCGTTGGAGAGGCGTATGGATCGGGAAGTTTGAGCCTGGGAAGATAGAGGAAGCAACACAGGAAAGCAATTTTTTTGGAGTTTTACAAATTCCCAAAAAATTGCCCGAAAACCTATTGACAGGATAGCAGAGCAGTGATATTATTCGTCTTGCGCCGGAAGGAAAGAAAAAAACGGAAAGCGCAGAGATGCTAAGGCATCAAGGTACAT
>VBJK01000056.1 GCA_005879655.1 Chloroflexota bacterium
GCATAAAACCCTGGTGAAGAGTTTACATTGTGAGCAGCTCAATCCCTACATCCAACTCGACGGGAGTCCGTTCTACATTGTACAGGAGAACCGGGAGTGGGAGACGTTACGAGATCAAGAGGGCAACCCTTTACCGCGACGAGCAGGGGTCAGTTCCTTTGGTTTTGGAGGAGTCAATGCCCATGTCGTGCTTGAGGAATATGTGTCCAAGCCGACAGGACAACCAGCGCAAAGCTTGCTGCCCCGTCCTGCCCTGATCGTGCTCTCTGCCAGGAACGAAGAGCGATTGCACGAGCAGGTGCGGCAATTGCTGGCCTGGCTGCAAACTGGCATGCCCAGCGCAATGAATTGCTCAGCTACGGACGTGGCCTATACGCTGCAAGTGGGACGTGAGGCGATGGAGGAACGATTGGCGCTACAGGTCAGTTCGCTCGTGGAACTTGAGGAAAAGTTGCAGCACTATCTGCAAGAGCCACGGGAGACTGGTGACTGGTATCGGGGGCAAGTGAGACAACATAAAGAGATCGTGGCACTCTTCGGTACTGGTGAGGAACTGCAAGAGACGGTGAGCAAATGGGTCCAAAGCGGCCAGTATGAGAAACTGCTCTCATGGTGGGTCAAGGGAGGAAGTCTGGACTGGAAACTGCTCTATACCGTTGCAACCGAACAGGAGCAGGCTTTCCCGACACCGCTGGCAGCCAGACTGCCGCGTCGGATCAGCCTGCCGACCTATCCATTTGCTCAGCAACGCTACTGGATTGCGGCAACCTCCGCTGGAACATGCAAGGGCTGTGGCCAGTCTGCTTGCACCTGTTCGCCGTCAGCAAGCGCGCCAACACTCAACTCACCTGCCATGCTCCATCCGCTGGTGCAACGCAACATCTCCACCTTGTGGGAGCAGCAGTTCAGCTCCACCTTTCACGGTAACGAGTTTTTCCTGGCTGATCATGTGATCATGGGGGAGCGCATCATGCCCGGAGTGGCTCATCTGGAGATGGCTTACACCGCTGTCAGAGAAGCCCTCGGTCTTGCTCACTCACCTGAGCCTCGCGAACTACGCCTCAATCATGTGGTGTGGGTCCGTCCACTCATCGTGGGGCAAGATCCCGTCACGGTCCACATGACGCTGCACCCACAAGACAATGGCAGCATTGCCTTTGCCATCAGTCGTGCAGCACAAGCAGAGGACAATGACACACAGTGGCTCTACAGTCAGGGTCAGGCCGTGTTCAGTGCAGAGACATTGGCAGACAGGCAACGGCTCGATTTGCCTGAGATACAGACGCGCTGCCAGCATGAACTCGCTGTTGCATCCTGCTACCAGCGCTATCGCGACTCCGGCTTCAACCACGGACCAGCCTATCAGGGCATCGAGCAGTTGCTTGTAGGAGAAGGTGAGGTGCTGGCTCGTCTGCGCTTACCGGCAACGGTCGCCCACACTGCTACCGACTTTGTGCTGCACCCCAGCTTGCTAGATTCCGCCTTGCAGGCCAGTATCGGCTTATGGTTCTTGCAATCTGCTACCAACGCACACCAACCGCACATCCCCTTTGCACTAGAGCAACTCTCCATCGTAGGTGAGATCAAAGCCTCCGGCTGGGCCTGGGTGCGCCAGCGCACTGCAAGTGCAACGGGCCAGGTCTTCGATATCGCCGTCTGTGACGATGAGGGCTACGTCGGATTGCATCTGCGTGGCTTGCGTGCCCGTGAGCTTGCGGGCAGTCTGGATCAGACGCGCACGGTCTTGCTGACCCCTGGCTGGAAAGAAGAGGCTATCAGCAGCATTGCCCCATCAGAGCCAGTCCCGCCGCTGGCTCGACAGCTGGTTCTCTTGTGTGACTTGGCAAAGATCGACGCGTCACGTTTGCAAGCAGAGCTTGTGCGCAGTGGGCACTGTCCTGAAGTGAACGTGCGTCATCTCTCACTCTCAGCAGCGCTGCGGCAAGAGCGTTTTCAAGATGCTGTTGTGCAACTGATCCAAGCGCTTCAACAGCTCTGGGACAAGGGAGCCTGCTCCCCTGGAGCACAGGGACTGATACTGGTACAGGTAGTCGTCGTCCACGGGCAGCAACCATCCTTGCTGCAAGCTCTCGCAGGCGTGCTCAAGACGGCCCAACACGAATATCGGCAGCTCATCGCACAGCTCATCGAAGCCGAAGAGGAGCCGGAGCAAAGAACGTTGCTCACCTGGCTTCAGGACAATCAGCATACGCCGCAGCATACGCACATCAGCTATCGAGAGCACAAACGCTGCATCGTTGAGTGGCAGGAGCAGCACGAGCGGTCTGTCTCGGCAGCTAGCCCATGGAAAGAGGGGGGATGCTATCTGATCACAGGAGGAGCAGGAGGATTAGCCCGCCTCTTTGTGCAAGAGATCGCCAAGCAGGTCAAGAGAGCCACTCTCGTACTGGTCGGTCGCTCACCGCTGTCAGCAGAGCAGCGAGCCACGCTAGAGCGAGCAGCAACCTCAGCACTCCACATCGACTACCAGCAGGTAGACGTGAGCGATGGGCCAGCGGTGCATGGCCTCATGCAGAGAGTCATACAGCACTACGGGCACCTTGATGGCATTCTCCATGCCGCTGGTGTGCTTCGTGACAGCCTGTTGCTCAACAAGACGGCACAGGACGTGCAGGCCGTACTAGCTCCCAAAGTTGCAGGAGTCGAACACCTGGATGAGGCAAGTAAAGACCTGCCCCTGGACTTCTTCGTCCTGTGTTCATCCCTTGCAGCAGTGGCGGGCAATGTAGGACAAGCTGACTACGCAGCCGCCAATGCCTATCTAGACGCTTTTGCCCACGCACGAGCCGGCAGGGTTGTAGCCGGAGAACGTCGGGGGACAACCGTCTCGTTCAACTGGCCGCTCTGGCAAGAGGCTGGCATGCAGATTGCAGCGGGGAGCAGAGAGATGATGCGAAAGCAGTTGGGGGCAGAGGCGCTAGGGACAGAGATGGGAATGCAAGCCTTCTCTCAAGCTCTGTCCTTGGGGCAAGCGCAGGTTCTCGTGCTGCATGGCCACATCGAGCGCATCAAGCAGCGGTTGTGGCCCCGGTCCTTACAGCAACCCATACAAACTGTGGCAGTTGAGAGCACCGCAACGCCTCAATATGAGATAGCGCTGCACAGGCTACGCGAGGCACTCTTGCAGAGAGTATCGCGTATGGCCAAAGTCCAGGTTGACCGGATCAATGCAGAGACAGAACTTGCAGAATATGGCTTTGATTCGATCACGTTTACCGAGCTGGCTAATCATCTCAATCAGAGCTATCAACTGGATCTGACCGCCCCGCTCTTTTTCGAGTATTCCACTATCGAAAGCCTGGCCCGCTATTTGCAAGCCACTTATGCCACAGTCCTTGCATCCCATTTTGCACCTTCGCCCCCCCCTACCCCCCCAGGGCACCCACAAGGGGTGCCCCTCCAATGGAACGGACACCCCTCGCAACCTGATCGTCCCATTGGAGGGGCACCCCTTGTGGGTGCCCTGGGGGTGGGTGGGGGGCTTATTTCACCCGTATTGGCCCTGGCAGGGGGGCGTACCCGCCTTGCGCGTTCATTCGTGCAACAAGTGTCAGCCCCTCTCGCGTCGGCAAGAGCCGAACCCATAGCCATAATCGGCATAAGCGGTAGCTTCCCACAAGCTCCCGACATAGAGAGCTTCTGGGAGAATCTGCTGACAGGCCGGGACTGCATTAGCGAAATACCCGACGAACGTTGGGATTGGCAGAGCTATTTCGGCAATACTGCAACGCAGGCCAATAAGACCAACATCAAATGGGCTGGCATAATGGAAGACATTGAGCTGTTTGATCCGCTCTTCTTCGGTATCTCTGCCCGCGAAGCCGAGCAAATGGACCCACAGCAACGGCTCCTAATGATGTATGTGTGGAAGGCCATTGAGGATGCTGGCTACTCCGCAAGTAGCCTCTCAGGAAGCAATACCGCGCTGTTTGTGGGCACAGCCAGTAGTGGCTACGGTGAACGCATCTCCCGCGCACACATGGCAATCGAAGGCTATTCTTCCACTGGCCAAGTAGCATCCGTGGGACCCAATCGCATGAGCTACTTTCTCAACCTGCACGGACCCAGTGAGCCGATTGAAACCGCCTGCTCTAGCTCCCTGATCGCCATCCACCGGGGCGTCAGTGCCCTAGAAAGTGATCAATGCAGCATGGCTATCGTGGGCGGCGTCAACACCCTGGTCTCCCCCGAAATGCACATCAGTTTCAGTAAGGCGGGCATGCTCTCGGAGGATGGACGCTGCAAGACCTTCTCAGCCTCAGCCAATGGCTATGTGCGCGGTGAGGGCGTGGGCATGCTCGTGCTCAAAAAGCTCTCGGAAGCAGAGCAAGCTGGCGATCACATTTATGGTGTCATTCGCGCCAGTAGCGAAAATCATGGCGGACGCGCCAGCTCGCTCACGGCCCCCAATCCCAGAGCACAGGCCGATCTGTTGGTGACAGCCTACCGCAAGGCTGGGATCGATCCTGCCACCGTGGGTTACATTGAGGCGCACGGCACCGGAACACCCCTTGGAGATCCCATCGAGATCAATGGACTCAAGACAGCCTGGAGCCTACTCGCACAGACGCCGGGGCAGGGTACTCTGCCAACGGCAAGCTGTGGCATTGGCTCAGTCAAGAGTAATATTGGCCACCTGGAGCTGGCGGCTGGTATCGCCGGGGTAATCAAAGTCTTACTACAAATGCAGCATAAAACCCTGGTGAAGAGTTTACATTGTGAACAGCTCAATCCCTACATTCAACTCGATGGGACTCCGTTCTACATTGTACAGGAAAATGTCGCCTGGGATGCCTTACGTGATCAAGATGGTAATCCCTTACCACGACGAGCAGGGGTCAGCTCGTTTGGCTTTGGCGGGGCCAATGCCCATGTCGTACTTGAGGAATATGTGCCTAAGCCCATGGGGAAGCCTGCACAAAGTCTGTCGCCCCGTCCTGCCCTGATCGTGCTCTCTGCTAAGAACGAAGAGCGACTGCACGAGCAGGTACGGCAATTGCTGGCCTGGCTGCAAACTGGCATGCCCAGCGCAATGAATTGCGCAGCTACGGACGTGGCCTATACGCTGCAAGTGGGACGCGAGGCCATGGAGGAACGATTGGCCCTCCAGGTCAGTTCCCTGGCTGAACTCAGCGAGCTATTGGGCCGCTATCTGCAAGATCCACGGCAGGCTGGCAACTGGTATCGCGGACAGGTCAGACAACACAAAGAGACGATAACACTCTTTAGTACCGATGAAGAATTACAAGAAGCCGTCAGCAAATGGCTCCAACGTGGCAAGTATGAGAAACTACTCTCGTGGTGGGTTAAGGGACTCAAGATCTCCTGGCAGCACTTGTATGGAGAACATCAGCCGCGCCGGATCAGTCTGCCAACTTATCCGTTTATGCAAGAGCGCTATTGGGTGGACGAGGTTGCAGCTCAGCCGCGTACACCTCTGGTGCAAGCCCAGCCGTGGGGTAAGCCCGCCCGCGGGGCAAGCCCGCAGGCTACAACAATCAGGGGCAAGCCAACCTTGCGAGAGGCACATCCATTGCAGACGACCACACCATCAATGGCGCAGACCACATTGCTCATACCCGGCTGGAAAGAAGTGAGCATCCCATCATCTAGTTTA
>VBJK01000539.1 GCA_005879655.1 Chloroflexota bacterium
TTAGCCTCTCCGCCTGTGCAGACTGGCACGCAGAAGAGCACTAGAGCCGTGCACCAGACGCCTGAAGAGACCTCCACACAGGAGCCGTCTTTGTGGCAGGCCATGCCCCTTCTCGTCTAGCGCGACCTTGTGGCTCTGTCCATTTCAAGACCAGATAAGCAGAGCCACGCTTCTCTTGCATCATCGGCTCAACCACCGTTGCCCTATCGAGGCCATACAGCATCAGCACCAACTCAGCCGAGGAGACGTAAGCCCGAAGCAAGACACCCGCATCACCACACGCACCGAACCTGCCGCAGCCAGACCTTGCAGGCGACACCCCCATTGCATCTCACACCCCCGCTACGCTATGAGAGCCACGAGCGCATAGGGTGCGTTGCCCGCTGTGGGCTTGACCTTCTCAGGATCTCCCGCTCGTCTGGGACAACACTACCACCACCGGCAAGCCCACCGTGGGCTAGGAATGTGCGAGGGTTGGCGCAAATACCGAGGCGCATAGCCAGTGGCGGGAACTTGACCCTCGTCTCTTCTCTTGCCTGCCAGGATATGCAGCTCCTTGTCACCTGCTCTGCCTGGCCACGAAGGCGGGGACCTCCACAGCTCGTCACACCACACCACCACCGAGGCTGATCATGCGACCTGCACAGCCATTTGGATCAGCCAATACAATATCTGTAGAGCTGGGATGCTCTGGGCAACAACGGCAGGCGGGCCGCTTCTTGGGTTCGTGAAGCGGCCCCCTTTTCCTCTGCTCTCTTGCCCACAACACCACGCCACCACGCTTTGCCACCCTCGCCCTCCAATGAGCCTACACACGCCTTTCACGCTCTGCCATCGGTATTGACACCAACGCCCTGCACAGATTACACACCCCATATCTTGATCGTGTGATCACCACTGCCACTGACCACGGTTTGCCCGTCTGCACTTATCGCCACACTCAAAACAGTGCTTGTATGACCAGAGAGGGTACGCACCAACTCTCCCGTTGCTACCTTCCATATCTTGATCGTGTGATCATTACTCCCACTGACCAGGGTTTGCCCATCTGCACTTATCGCCACACTCCAAACAGTGCTTGTATGACCAGAGAGGGTGCGCAGCAGCTCTCCCGTTGCTACCTTCCATATCTTAATCGTCTTATCCCAACTCCCACTGACCAGAGTTTGCCCATCTGCACTTATCGCCACACTCCAAACAGTGCTTGTATGACCAGAGAGGGTACGCACCAACTCTCCCGTTGCTACCTTCCATATCTTGATCGTGTTATCAACACTCCCACTGACCAGGGTTTGCCCATCTGCACTTATCGCCACACTATAAACAATGTCTGTATGACCAGAGAGGGTACGCAGCAACTCTCCCGTTGCCACCTTCCATATCTTGATCGTGTTATCAGCACTGCCACTGACCAGAGTTTGCCCGTCTGCACTTATCGCCACACTATAAACAGCGTCTGTATGACCAGAGAGGGTACGCACCAACTCTCCCGTTGCTACCTTCCATATCTTGATCGTGTTATCAACACTCCCACTGACCAGGGTTTGCCCATCTGCACTTATCGCCACACTATAAACAATGTCTGTATGACCAGAGAGGGTACGCAGCAAGGAGAGCTGATCAACAGGGACTGGACGAGCAACGGGACTGGACAGAGGAGGACTTGGACGTGAAGGGATCGGTGTGATAGAGGAGCCACTCTCTGCCCGTGAAAGCGCAAACCAAGCGGTAACGCCTCCTGTTGCCGCAAGACTAACCATGATGGCGAGTGCCCCTACCACTCTACGCCGCTGCCATCTGCTTGAGGCAGGTTTGGCAAGAGGCAATGGTTTTTGCCGCGAGGAAGGCGTATCAGTCATGACAATCTGCTCTTGTAACGAAGGTTGAGCGGGAGGAAGAGTGGTAGCGCTCTCATCAGTGGCAGCGTCGGACACGTTCTTCCCCGGTGATGATTGGACAGCCTCCCGCAAAGCATCAGCGAATGCGAGAATACCTCCATATCGGTCCTCTGGGTCTTTGGCCAGAGCCTTCAAAACTACCTGCTCGACCTCTGATGCAATTGCTGGAAGATGATCCCGAAGCGGTGGTGGCTCCGTCTCCTTATGCTGGATAGCCAAGCCATACAACGTTCCCTGAAAGGGACGCACCCCACAAATCCATTCGTAAACCACGACTGCTAGAGCATATTGGTCGCTGGCAAAACAAGGATGACCCATGTGTTGTTCTGGTGCCATGTATGCCGGAGTGCCGACTTGCGTCTGCGTACTCATGAGCACACTCTGCTCAAGGAGCTTAGCAATCCCAAAATCACTGAGCATGAGTGTGCCATCGTCACGGACCAAGATATTGTCTGGTTTGACATCGCGATGGATGACACGGCGATCATGGGCATACTTCAGGGCAGAGGCAACTTGATCAACATAGGAAACAATGCTTGGCAATGCAACCCGCTCCCCCTTGCGATGACGATCCCGTAGCGTGCCAGACGACGCATATTCCATCACCAGAAACGGCAAATCATCGCGGCTGATCCCAAAGTCAAGGAGCGGTACAATATGAGGATGACGCAGCCGTACAGTGCGAGCTTCATTAAGAAACGCTTTGAAGTCTTCAGATTTGGTGAGCCGAATATCCAGCACCTTGACAGCAGCCTGGGTGTGCTCATGGACATGCAGAGCCAGATAAACAGTTCCAAAGCCGCCACCGCCAAGCCTACGCACAAGACGGTACTCCCCAACTTGTTGACCTACAGAGTCTGGCATGATCACACCTTTTGCGTTACGCGTCTGCGCTCATCGCTCTCTTGCTGTATAACTCAACTACTCGTAGGGGTAGTATAGCCTACAGGAGCACTCCGTTGCAAGAGGAAGGCACCACCCACCCCACGCACAACACACAGCCCTCGCCAGCATCGCCGCGATGTGGGCAACGCCGCCACGGTAACACGGATCACTGCGCAATTACCGCCACCACAGGGGCGAAACCGCTTATAACGCCTTTGCTGGCCGCTCTCTGCTCTACCATGACAAAAGCCCTACCGCTACACAC
>VBJK01000057.1 GCA_005879655.1 Chloroflexota bacterium
CAGCGGCGCGGCTGGACGGCCGATTTTCTCCAGCGCGACGAGGTCTTCGCGGCGGTGGCCCCGTTCTTCGCCGGCGCCGACTCTGAGATGGCCTCGCTGTTCGCGGAGAAGCAGGTCCCCGCGGTGGGGCCGTTCTCGCTCCATCCGCGCGAGGAGGTGCCGCTCAACCGCTACGTTTTCTATCTCCTCCCCGGCATCGAGATGCAGGAGAAGGCCCTCGCCGTCTTCGCCGCCCGCCAGGTCTGGCCCCGGCCAATGACCGCGCACGCCGGAGATCGACCCGCGGAGCTGAAGCGGCAGGGAGCCGATCCCATCCTCTTCTCCGGCTCCGGAGTGGCTGCGGGAGGCCGACCGCCTCGGCTGGCACCCCCGCTTCCTCGCTACCGGCGCGGCGGCGGACGGCTCCCTCCTCGCCGCGCCCGCCGCCTTCGACGGCAAGCTCTTCCTCGCCCTCCCCTCCGAGCCCGAGCACGCCGCGGCCCAATTCGCCGCCCTGGCCGCCGCCGACGTGCTGATAATCCCTCAACGGCTTCGCCACCGCCTACGCCCCGCCCCTCACCTTCGGTCCGGCCCGCCGGCTGGGGGCGCGGGGGGCCTACGTCGTGCGGGTCGAGGGAAAGGAGCTCAAGGGGGAGGGTGGGTGGGTGGCCGCGGAGTAGGATAGATCGTGTAAGAGGGTGTCTCGAAAGTGGTGACGCCTCTGGTTCCCCAATGTAGAGACGCCCCGTGGGGCGTCTCCGGGGCGGAGAGGATGATCCCCTGTCACGGTATGCCCGCGGGGCGTCTGGAGAACACAGCCGATGTCGCCACCCTAGAGACGCCCCACGGGGCGTCTCTACATTGGGGAAACCCCTTTCGAGGCATGCTCTAAGGTAGTGGAGGAGGTGACAGGCGATGACGTTCCAACAGATCCACGAGGCCATCAGCGCGTCCCCTTGCGGGAACGCGGGTTCGCCGCCGGCTATGCAACCTGGCTGCGCTGAGTGACCACAACGGAAACGCAAGCGCCTGCAGGACCGAGCATCTCAATCAAGCTATCGACGCCAAAGCGATCGATCTCCCGCGCTGGCCTTCCGCGCGGCGAGCAAGGCCGTGCGCCGCGAACCGTCCCGCGCGCGTCTCTACGGGCTCACCTGCTCGAACGTCCCCGGCCGCCGGCCGTTCTTGAGCGTCAGCTTCTGATTCTTCAGTGTAAAGAGCGCTCCCTTCGGCAGCTCCGCACAGCTCCCTCCCGCCGCCATGAACGTCACGTCATAAGTGATGTGCAGTTGCTCGAGCTTGGCGTTGCCTTTCGCCAGCCTGCCGAGCGTCGTCGGCGTGAAGGTCATGGTGCCGGTGTCCTGCGGGCCGCTCTCCGTGACGCAGATGGTGAACGTCTTGGGAGGGCCCGCCTTGTACGTGCAGGTGAGGGGTTTTTCACTCTGCAAGGAGAGTTGAACCAGTTGAATATCGACCTTTTCGGCGACGCCTTTGCCATGGAACTTGGCGTTCTTCGTCCGGCGGACGCAGGTGTCGACCTTCGTGGTTTCGGTCGTGATCTGCTTGACGGCGTGCACCGTTTTTTCCGCGAGCACGTTGCCATGGGGATCGAGATAGGTAATCTTGGTGTCGACCTGGCAGCCGCACGCCTTCGCGTCGGCGACGCTGAGCGGGACGCCCTTGAGCGCGACGGTTACATGCTCCGGCTTGGATCCAGGACCGCAGGCGTCCAGGGGCAGGAATAGGGTGGCCTGCGTCCCCGGCTGCGTTTGCCAGCAGTCGGTCCCCTCGTTGATGCCGTTTCCCTCCGCCGGAGCAGCGGCGAGGGCCGGCAACGCCAGCGCGATCGCCAACGCGGCGAACAATACCCACAACTTTCTCGATGGATGACTCATGACATCCTCCTTTCGAGGCTAGGAAGCTCCCTGGTCAGGTCGCGCGCACGCCAAACCTAGAGGACGCAAGAACTGCAAAAGATGATCATAGCATGAAAATGGATGGCCAGGGGCTAGATGCCACCCAAATCGCGCAGCGCTCTGCTCAATGATCCTCATCGAGAGCTCGGCCTGAAACAGCGAAGAGCGCCAGCAAGGACCCAAAGGACTGCAAGGACACCAAGGACCAACACGGACGAGGAAAACCAGTCCGTGCTTTGTCCTTGCGGTCCTTGCAGTCCTTTGGGTCCTTGACTGGCCCTCACCCCAGCGCCCGCCCGGATCTTCGCGCCAGCCGGTCCGTGGAGAAGGGCTTCTCCAGGAAGTCGTAGTCCCCTTCTAAGGACCGCGCACGCCGGAGATCGGCCCGCGGAGCTGCAGCGGCAGGGAGCCGATCCGGTCCTCTTCTCCGGCTCCGGACCGGAGGCGCTGGAGTGGCTGCGGGAGGCCGACCGCCTCGGCTGGCACCCCCGCTTCCTCGCCACCGGCGCGCGGCGGACGGCTCCCTCCTCACCGCGCCCGCCGCCTTCGACGGCAAGCTCTTCCTCGCCCTCCCCTCTGAGCACGCCTCGGCCCAAGAGGCCGGCCCTGGCCGCCGCCGACGTGCTGATCGAGGCCCTGAAGCGCGCCGGCCGCGATCTCAGCCGCGAGGTCCTGGTGGACCAGCTCGAATCCCTCCGCGGCTTCGCTACCAGCCACGCCCCGCCCCTCACCTTCGGTCCGGCCCGCCGCCTGGGGGCGCGGGGGGCCTATGTGGTGCGGGTCGAGGGGCGGGATCTCAAGGGGGCGGGAGGGTGGGTGCCTGTGGAGTAGAATAGATCGCGTAAGGTAGTGGAGGAGGTGACAGCCATGACGTTCCAGCAGATCTACGAGGCCATCAGCGCGCTCCCTTTGCAGGAACGGCTACGGCTGGTCGAGCGTGTAGTCCACGATGCCGTGGAGTCGCCAAAGGATCCTGAGAAGAGGATCGCCAAGGGATCTCCGCTAGATGGTCTTTTCTCCGATATCCCGGATCTAGTGGAAGAGGTCTGCGCGGAGGCCTACAGGGAGCGGGGAACCGGCGTCTGAGGGGGTGTCTCGAAAGCCGCCTCTCCCCGCCCGGCGATGAATCGCCGGGCTAGGAACAGCGCCCCCTGAAGGGGGCTTGAAGCCGGATTTATCCGGCGCTGTTCTTAGCCCGGGCATTCATGCCCGGGCTTGCAGGCCCGCGGATTCGCCGCCAGCTATGCAACCTGGCTGCGCTGAGTGACCACAACGGAAACGCAAGCGCCTGCATGACCGAGCATCTCAATCAAGCTATCGACGCTAAAGCGATCGATCTTCCCTCGCATGAGATCGCTGACCCGTGGCTGAGTCACTCCGAGGAGCTCAGCGGCGGCGACTTGTGTGAGCCCCTGGGCCTCGATCAACCTGGTCAGCTCAATCATTAGATCGGCTCGGATCTTGAGATTTTCTGCCTCGTCGTCGCCAAATCCGAGGTCGCTGAATACATTTCCGGTTGAGCGTCGAATTCGGACAGTCATCTCCTTCTCCTTTCCTCTCTGCGCAGGGCTTCAACTTGCTTGAGGCGCTCACGTGTCAAGGCGAGATCTGTGTCACGAGTCTGCCGGCTTCTCTTCTCGCCGGGCTATGTGGAGTTCAGAATGGAACATCGCTGTCGGATTCCTCGGCCACTCCTGCCAGTCGGCGTAGTCGGCTAGCCAGTTTGCGCTCCAGCTCTCGCAAACCTTGTGTGTTGTTGAGGTACCTCAATACCCGATGGTGACGAAGGTCAAAGGGTACATCATTGAGCGACTGTGAAATAGGTACCACGTGCTTACCAAGAGTGTGTGCTATTCCTGTCTCATACATCACATTGGCATTCCGCTCGGAGAAGTCTACAATAACGATCTGGGACTGAAAAACAAGGTTGAAGATGTCTTGGACGATTACCGAGTCGTCCCAGATGTCATCCGCTCGTAGGCAACGAAGGCCTACGCCTGTGCACGCTCGCTGGATTGCAGCGTATGTGTCGGAGAAGTCCCGGCTCATCGGCATCATGACTGAGACAAGATCTGGCTCGACGGGTCGATCTGGAACAGTAAATACATTGGGGGCAAACGTGATCCGACGCTCAGCCGGTTGCGCGGATATATACTCCGTCTCCTCCGGGAACTTCTTGTCGACATATCGCTCTATCTTTTGGAATGTTCCTGGGCTCTCTTCGGCTATATGCCGCAACAACCCGAGAACGTTTCCGGAGTAATCAGGGTCTCCCCAATCCAGACTTCGGAGTAAGCGCGGATATGACTCGATTACCTCGGTTGTGCCGGTCAGCAGACCTAATTCTGTCCACAGCCCGCGGTCGAAATTCGAGACAATGCGCTGACTTAGCTCCACGATTCTCTTGCCGAGTGATTCGTTCATGATTTTGATCTTTGGCGTACGCCGCCCAACGCTCTGAAGGTGAGCGAGCAGCACCGCATGATAGGGCGGTGTGCGTCCGCTCGACCTCCGGGATGGCCGGCCACCGCCGATGGCCTCCATGTTACACCGTCTACCGAGAGTGAGGCTACGCGGATTGCCTGTCTAATAGAGCCTCATACTCCTCTCTATGCCTTTCCATCATTTGCTTAAGCTGTTCTCGAGTTGCACGTTTGTTGAGCAGTCGCTCCTGCTCTTCTTGCTGCCGCCGCCTGAGTTGCCTCAGCTCCTCCTGCTGTTCAGCCACCGCCTCCCGCATCTGCTGTTGCAACCTTGCCTCGCGTTCGGCCCACAGCTTCTGCTCCAATAGCCGAGCATCACTGCGAGATTCCAAGTACGCCAAGGTAAGATGCCATCCTAGGAATGCTATTAGGAAGGGCGGAAGTATTGCAACTAAGGTCGCTTTTTCAGACCAACCCATAGTCCTCATGAGTCCACCGATAGCTCCCAAAAGAGGAATCGCGATCGCAGCGAATCTAATCTTTTCACGCACAATGAGACCCAGAGAGTCAGACATGATTTCAGGCCTTCCTTCTCAAAGTTACAAGATCCCAGAGCGCGACCATTGAGATCCACACAAATGTAAGAACAACCATTGTCTCGTGAAAGCCTACAAGGAACTCCGACAGCTGGGTACCTAGAGGCAGAACCTTGGTCAGCCGGTGAGCTGCCCATAGGACACACCAGATTGCCACAAAAATCAGGAAATCAACTCCGAGCTTGATCAAATAAGGCCTGAACCTATCCCACACCTCAGCCGGCCAAGGACTACTTCGAGGGGGAGCGTGTCCTACTGTGCTTGGCAAGTTCATTTCCGACATGTCAGCGGTTGTCCTTGTGCAGAGCCCGAAAGCAAATTACTGGTGTGACGGCCAACCTCGGATTCAACCTCCTGCCCCATCCTACGGACCAGCATCCTTTAGCGCTGCCGGACTAAAGGAGGGAAATAGCTATCCATCGATGTTACTCTCATGGCTTCACTTAAGACATCGTAAGCGAGGCCCGTGTCTGCGTCAACACGCCGGGACACTGTCGTATAAGCATCTTGATCTCTCAGAGGGAGAATGCCTTCCAGGCAGTCCCTCCAACTCGGGGGCCGATGCGTATCCGCTGGAATTGGGCCGTATTCGCACCTTCTTCAAACCCGACCGGCGACGTTCACGGCTCGGGAGGGACGCTGGAGCCCGTAGGGCGGCAGGAAGTAGCCCGGCGGCGTAAGCCCCGGGGAATGAAGCATTTCAATCTCTCCGGAGCCCCGGCAGGGGCGGCAGGAATTCCTCGACGTACGCCCCCTGTGTCA
>VBJK01000540.1 GCA_005879655.1 Chloroflexota bacterium
TTCATAGTAGAAGCGACGTGGACAATACTCTAGTGCATTGAGGTAGGATAGTGGTATCGACTCTGGCAAAGGACGTTGCATTATAGATTCTGCTCCTGTTCTTCTTCAAAAGATGAAGATATGATAGGTTTGGTCGTACAACGAACCTGTCCCATACCCATCGCTGTCTTGTATCCGACGCCACTAAAGAGCGCAAAACGCGCCAGAGGAGTGAGCCAATGAGCTTCTGCTGCCTCACGATGGCCTTTTACCTCATAAGTAACGGTTCCCATGAAGCCTGTCTGCCCAAACTTCTGTGATGGCAGGTAGCGGGTTGTCAGATCGTAGTTGGTAACGACTATATTGTCTGTACACCAGGCTGCTATGGCCTGTGGGGTTAGATTGTGCGTGCTCAACCGTAAATGGGTAGGGGCAAAGAGTTCCCATTGAGTTGCCAGACTTGCGAAAACGTCTGCTGGCTCTGGGAAGAGCTTCAGCAGCTTGCCCCACGATTTTTGTCCCATACTGAAAGCTGTTGGTGAGGCAAATTCAAAATGATACTGTTTGCTGACTGCTTGCAGAATATATAGCTCTGAGAATGACGAGTAAGCAACCCATGACTGATCAGTGCTGTGTTCATGCTGTGTGGTGATGAGGCGGCTGATCTCGAAGTGAGCGCTACCGATACGTACGTTGAGCGAGCGTGGATTGGCAATGAGATAGTGCGCAAAGGAACTGAAGATAGTGGCGTCAAGCATCGTGATACGCAGCCAGTAGACCTGACCAGGTTTGACTTCGATCAGCTGATTTTTGTTGGTTACGCTCGCCAGTTCCGTTGGTGTGAGATGGTTGAAGCCTTGGAGCAGACTGAGTGTGTATGGACGGCGCTGATTAGGCCTGTGCAGGCAGTCTGCCAGGGATGGATCTCCCTGGCGTACCATATCAAGAAATGCCGCCTGTATATGAGGGCCAGAACTGAGCGAGACCACGCCGGATTCTTTGGGGTGCAGGCGTAGGAGCATGGAGAAGAGTTCGCCGCGTTCGTCTGTCATTGCTCAGCCGCCTTTCCAGTGAAATAGCTCATACCAATAGGAACATATCGTTTTGTATCTGGCTTATCATGGAAAATAGTTTCTGCCTGTAATTCGCAGCACATACCAGTTACTCTAGTATTTGTTAAGAGACTAACTGGTGGCATCACGATAATATCAAATGTAGTTAGCCTGTGACTAGCAATATCAAGAGGATTAATAGGGCAAGCAACAAGTCGAGGCTCCTTGCTTTCTACTAGGTTCGCTTCTTTTGTACCCACTGTATACCATTTGCAGAGGACTTCAGCTTTCGACATCCACTTCCCTAAGCGTATCCATTGCGGCAATTGTCTTTGTTCCTGCGCAAAGACAAAAAACTCGAATGTTGAACCAGGAGCTAGCTCTTTAGCTCTGCCAAACAAGACCCTATTTTTATTTTCTCTTGGTGTGTAGCTGTAATACGGTACTGTAGCCAACCTTTAAAGGGTTAGCAGGGGTGACATAGCACCCCTTTACCCGTTCTGCACTGAGTTCTTCCTGGTAACGAGGTTCCTGTAACTCGTTAAAGTAGGCAGGAGGAGGCTCTACCAGACCCAGCGCATAAGTCAAGCCGTAGTTATGCAGGTATTTTTCGGTCTCATAAAAACGACCAAACTCGCGGCTCGCATAATAGAGATTGTCATGAAGTGTTAACTGACACCGTGCTATATGCATAGATGTAGCCATATCCTATCTTTCAATCCCCTCATTTCAATCCCTTCAACCGGGCAGGGAAAGGACATTGGCTCCTTCTGCCTCCCTAGAGGGGATGTCTATACAGCAAATCCTAATAAGTTAAGTGGAAATGCACTATACACTAGGACTTGCTAGGCTTCGTAGCCTTGTTTTTACCTTTATTTGCATCCTGAGCTGATTTGTTACCCGCCCCATATTCTGCTGAGTAAGCTTCGCACTCCGCACAAGCCTGACGAAGAACTTCGACTAATGTCTCCTCTCTGGTAACAAGTCCACCAACTTCCTTGATCAATGCCTTTAAATTTTCCCCGCTTGCTAATAAATGAGTTGTAACATGATCTTCCTTCAGCAGGTTAGGTAGCTCTTCCTCGATGCTTTGTATCAGAGAAGCAGCTTGGTAAGGACCTTTCTCAATCTGTCCGTGCTCATTTCTAAGCAAATCATAGAGCGTCTGCGTCAATTTTAGGTTTGAGAAGATCTCACCATCGGTGAATGCAACCCCAACAACGTGGTTTTCGAGTGTTCCAGTACGCGTAACCTGTGCACCATAACGTTTAGTGCGTAATATATTGTTAAACACATAAATAAAACCTGCTTCTGTAGGGTCACGCATCGTGATAACCGTTGGAAAGAAGACCTGGGGCAACACATGGTCTTGTTCACCAAAACTACTTTTGGTAGCTCCATGTTGGCTCATCGTACCGTGTTCATAGGGAGCATTAAATGTCATCGTCTGATGCGACTCATCGAAGCTCGAAAGCGAGAAGGCCGAGTCTACCAGTACTTTGGAACGTTCACTTCCCTCTTGCCCTATAGCGAAACCGTAATAGATACAATCGGGACAATGCTTACAAAATCTTTCGCTATTGTACTCGCAGTAGCGCAGTACATCGTCACCTACCTTATCACTAATTAATTTATAGCGGCGTAGCAATTCACGTCCTGTAAGGCGTTCTGGTGTGGTTTGCTTGCGCTTGAAAAGAACTATACGGCTGACAATAGGAGATGTTATGCTATCATTGGCTCGTCCAGCGCTGACACGGGCAAAATTTAACTCCTGGTCAGTCTGGAAAAGAGGAAATGAGTTTGTTTCGCGCAAAACGATAAAATGCGCATATTTTCCCATGGGTCTTGCAGGAATAGACGGATGAAAAACTTCTTGATGCTGGATTGTTTGTAAAAACATGAGATTGCTCCTTATACAAATTACACTACTTAAATATGCAAAGAACTCACAGTTGTGTAGTAAGTTTATTCTACAGGCACGTCTTCTGTCTGTTGCTCAGGTGGATTACGGCGAGCTTGCATGTACATAGAAAATGCTTCTTCACAACCTCCCTTAAAGCGATTGAGGCGGCTATTCAAGAGGCTACGTTCGCCTTCTGCATACTCTAGAAAAACTTCTTTATAGAACGCTTCTACGAATTGCCAAACCAAGCGATCTTCCAGTTTTGGATATTTATGAACAATTGCTTTTCCTGTTGCTCCTTTCTTATCCACAATATCTAACCAAGACTTGATGGTATGAACCATTTCCAGTTTGATCTCGTTCTCAGTAAGATTAAATTGAATGGCAGATAGAACTGGAGATACAGCTCTGTAACACGCTCATGACGTGTTGCAAGTTTTGTCACGATATCTTCTCCTTCATTGATGTGATAATATTTGACGAACTGGCGGTAAATGTCGTTATAGTGACAGGCTTTTTTGCCTGGGATACTATCGAGTTTGTCGCGGCGACATTGCTCTTTCAGAAATGCAAAAACGAAGTACTGATCGGTTTCCAGATCACGGGCAATACGGGTAAAGCGCTCTAGCTTTAAGTCGCCGCCACTCCTTTCGGTATCGATATGAAGTTCGATCGCACGACTGACAGCAGCCATTGTGCCACCGATAGAATCACCCTCGATCTTCCTATGGCCATACAATTCGTCAAGTCGCAAACGAGCCGATGGTGTTAGTAACAAGTGGCGGACCGATTGATGAGGGGCATCTACAATCACAGTTTCCAGAAAGTCAGCAGCCGAATTGTAGAGTGGTAGAT
>VBJK01000058.1 GCA_005879655.1 Chloroflexota bacterium
CCACAATGGGAGAACGAGTAGCTATGCTGCACCTGACCCCGGTCAGCAGGCGGCGGTTATCCAACAAGCTCTGGCACAGTCGAGCCTCGATCCACGTACCATCAGCTATATCGAAGCGGCGGCAAGTGGATCAGAGAGAACTGACGCAGGAGAGATGGCCGCATTAACACGTGTCTTTGGTTCTCGTTCGCGTGGACGAGAAGAGTATAAAATAGGCTCGGTGAAACCGACTCTTGGGCATAGTGAAGCGGCTTCTGGCATGGCGCAATTAACCAAAGTTATCCTCTGCTTACAGCATAAAAGGCTCGTGCCAACAGGCGTTCCAGAAAACTTCCATCCTAGCACTCCTTTTGACGAATGGCCTTTCCAATTGCAGCAGCAGGTCTCTGCATGGCCTCGGCTTACCGTCGATGGCGCTCTTGTTCCGCGACGAGCAGGGATTACAAGTGTTGGAGCCCGTGGGGTGAATGCTCATCTGATTGTTGAAGAGTATATCTCAGAGACAGAGGCAGCATATCGATCAAGAGGTCCAGCCACACCGATCTTATTTATCCTCTCTGCCAAAAATAAAGAGCGGCTCTCAGAGTATGTCAAGCAGTGGAGCGCCTATTTGCAGAAGGAACATAACGTCAACTTAGAAAATGTAGCCTATACCTTGCAGATAGGCAGAGAGGAAATGCCCTGCCGTGTGGCCATCATAGCTCATCACCAGGAAGAACTGGTGCAGCAATTAGAGCAATGGATGGGCCATCAGGAAACTTCACAGCATTGCTATTTCAGCGAGAGGAAAACCACTCCCGATCAGAGCAATGGTCAAGTGACGGACAGCAGCGATTTAGAAACGCTTGCACGGAGATGGGTGGCACGCAGCATAGTTTCTTGGAGCGATCTGCATCAAGGGAAACAGCGAGTAAGAATAACAGGACTGCCAACCTACCCGTTTAAGAGGAGAACATGTTGGATAGAACACAAGCAAGACATAGGCGAGGCAGAGGACACAGGCGAGGCAAGCTCGCCGCTACACGATAGCATCTCAGCGAGCTTAACGGCATCCCACCAGGATCATGAAAATAAAGCCGTGGAGTTTTATACGCTAATGGCAGAGAAGAGTAGCATAGCCCCTGTCCGAATGCCGGTGGGATCGGCAATCCCTACAGCCCCTGGAATCCAGACAGAATATTTGACTTTTTGCCCCTTTGAGGAGAAAGTTCCCGGTTTTTCGATGAGCCGCGTGTTTCTCCATCCTGAAAAGTACCCTGATGAAATCAGCAGGATACACATCAAACAAATCGAGATGCGCCAAGTACTCTTTTGTCAAGAAGATTTTCAGCAGGTGCACACCCTCTTCGACATTGGCTGTGGTCATGGGACTGATGTCATTCACATAGCGACACTCTATCCGCACATTACGACCCACGGATTCACGATCACTCAGGCTCAGGCAGAGCTTGGGCAGAGCAGAATAGCAGAACTGAATTTAAGCTCTCAAGCGCAGATCTGGCAGAGGGACAGTTCCAAAGACGCTTTTCCAGCCAAGTACGATCTCATCATTGGCATCGAGGTGACCTTTCATATTCGCAATAAAGCGGGATTATTTCAAAACATCGCCGCATCCCTTAACGAAAATGGCAAAGTGTTGTTGATGGACTATATTGCCAATCTACGCGGGGCCATAGTCGATCCTGGTATCGAGATTAGTATCCCAACACAGCAAGAGTGGCTGGATCTTCTCACAGAACATCGTCTGGTGATTGACGAAATTATCGATGTCTCGCCACAGATTGCCAATTTCTTAGACGATCCAGAAGTCAAAGACAACGTCAAAGGTCTCCCCAAAGTCTTGCAGGATATGTACATAAGCTATGCCAACCAGTCTGTTTCCCTCAAGAACGGCTGGATCAGCTATTGTCTCTTGAAACTCAAAAAGGACACAAAGAGCAGTACAGCAGAGCGCTGGCATCATAACGCGCAGAAAATAGCACAGAAAACGCCGTACCCGCAAGCATTAGCGAAAACCCGCGAGCAAGGCCATATTCCTTACCCCCCAAGCCCAGAAGCAAACGAAACCGTAGGGACAGGGCGAGGTCCCCTCCAGCAACCTCTGAGCCATCCCGTAGCTTTGTCTCTGAAAGACGATCTGCACGAAATTTTTCTCAACGTCCTCAAATTGCAGCCGGAAGAACTAGAGGAGGCCGAAACCTTTCAAGATCTCGGCATTGGCTCAATCAATGTTGTCCAGCTCCTGGAAGCCATCAATAGCAAGTATCATTTAAGTCTTCCCACCAGCATTCTCTTTGAGTGCAGAAACATGGACGTACTAGTAGACTATATCAGCAGAGAGAGCGAACGCAAGGGTCAAAACCATTCAATGAACGAGAAAGAGATGGCCCTCCCAGGACGAGGCCATGACCCTGCTGGCCTACCTGCCCCCGCCTTAGTAGAAGAAGAGCATCAGGGAACCAATTTGGAAACCCATGATCAGGTGATCTCAGATGAGATCGCCATCATCGGGCTTGCTCTCAGATGTGCAGAGGCCGAAACACAGGATGAATTTTGGGATCTTATCAGCCAGGGGAAAAGCGGTATCCAAGAAATAACACAGCAAAGCTGGCTGGATTTTCTCAAACGACATGCCCCAACTGAATTTACGTATCGATACGGAAAAATGAACAATGTGGCATGTTTCGATCCCTTGTTTTTTCACATTTCGCCCCATGAAGCAGAGGCGATGGATGTCTCTCAACGTATTCTCCTAGAGCAATGTTATAAAGCTTTAGAGGATGCGGGCTATACCCCTTCTGTGTTAAGTGGAGAACCAGTGGCAACCGTGATCGGGAGCATGGGAATTCTTCCCAGCAAACTGGATTTTTCGCATTTTTCTCTGTTAGGTTCAGAGCTGAGCATATTATCGTCGCGTATTGCCTATTTCTTGAACTTAAAAGGACCAGCATTAACGATTGACACAGCTTGCTCCTCTTCTTTAGTGGCGATTGATATTGCCTGCCAACACCTAAAGTCTCATGCGGTCAATCTGGCGATTGCAGGTGGGATTACGATTTATTCTCATCCAGCCCTCTTTCTTTCTATGCGTAACGCCGGGATGTTGTCTCCGACTGGAGAGTGTCGACCATTCGATCAGGCTGCTGACGGCATCGTCGTGGGAGATGGCGTTGGCGTTGTCATTTTGAAAAGACTGCAAGACGCCGAGCGTGATGGCGACCATATCTATGGAGTGATACAAGCCAGTGGGACCAACCAGGACGGTCAGACATCAGGGATTACCGTTCCCAGTTTTCTATCGCAAAGTCAATTGCAAGAGAGTATCTACAGGAGATATCACATCAATCCATGCGACCTGCAATATATCGAGGCACATGGGACGGCGACCAAATTGGGAGATCCGATAGAGATCCATGCCATAACGTCCGCCTTCGAGAAATTCACCGCCCAAAAGCGCTTCTGTGCCATTGGTTCTTTAAAAGCCAACATCGGTCATGCCGGAGCCGCAGCGGGAGTGCTGAGCGTCATCAAGGTGTTATTGAGCTTCAAGCATGCACAGATCCCCCCGTCTATTAATTTGAAGAGCGAAAATGAGCAGATCGACTTTGCGAACAGTCCCGTCTATGTAAACACAGCATTAAAGCCGTGGCCCTTAAATACAAATGGCTCCCGTCTGGCCGCGATTAGCTCGTTTGGTTTCAGTGGAACGAATGCTCATCTCGTGATGAAAGAGTATATGGCACAGCCCCGGCGGACAGAGGCAAGCCCTTGTCTCCAAGTACAGGTTAGCGAAGCGACCCCAGGCGTATTGATCCTTTCGGCTAAACATGAAGAAGGCTTACGCATGTTAGCAAGAGCAATCGTGGTCTTTTTGCAGAAGCATGACGATGTGAAGCTCGCAGATCTGTTCTATAGCTTCCAGGTTGGCCGCGAGAGTCTGCTCTATCGTTTCGCTTTAGTGGTCACGAGCAAGGAAATGCTCGTGACTCGATTAGAACAATTTGTGGCAGGTGAGAATACTGCATATCTGGAAAGATGTGTTAGGAAAACAAACAAGAAAGACAGGCTTATAGGAGATACCAAGGAAGGCCAAGCTTTTGTGCAAAAGCTGATTCAGCAGAAAAAGCTGGAGCAATTGGCAGACCTCTGGCTGCATGGAGAAAAAATTAGTTGGGAAGGATTATATTCGCCGGGGTCAGTCAAACGCTTAGCAGGTTTGCCCACTTATCCTTTTGCCCACAACCGATATGAGGAACAAACAACGAACATCGAGCGCATTACACAGCGACTACCGAGTCGATCTGAGACCCTTGTAGGAGAACGAGATGCTTCCAGTTTCACCGTTCCTAGTGGTGGGGTGGGGCTCGACGCTCTATTAGAGGCCCTGAAGCACATGGTTTCCAACCTGCTCAAAGTCCAGATCGAACAGATCGATACTGAGACTTAACTCTCAGAGTATGGCTTTGACTCGATCACCTTCGTAGCATTTGCCAACCAGCTCAATCAGACTTATCAGCTTGATGTGACACCAATACTCTTCTATGAGCATTCGACCTTGGAGCGCCTGGCCCAGTATCTACATACAACCTATGCCTACCTTCTCGCCCCCCATTTTGCGGGAGCGTCTCCCATAAGCGCGAACGTAACGGTCCACGATCAGACAGATAGGGGAACAGAAGCACCCGTTACCAGACAGTACTCTCGTGTTGCCTTCTCGCCCGTAGACGTGTCGGAGCAAAAAGCCCCTGCAACAGCTTCATCCATTGCCATTATAGGTATAAGCGGCGCGTTTCCTCAGGCCCCTGATGTGCAGAGCTTCTGGCACAATCTGCACACTGGCCGAGACTGTATTGGCGAAATTCCGCAGGAGCGCTGGGATTGGCACACCTATTTCGGCAATACAGCAACTGAGGTCAATACGACGAACATTAAATGGGCTGGAGTAGTGGAGGATATTGACACCTTTGATCCCCAGTTCTTCGGGATCTCTCCCCGCGAAGCCGAACTGATGGACCCCCAGCAACGGCTCTTGATGATGTACGTCTGGAAGGCCATCGAGGATGCCGGATATGCAGCAGAGAGCCTTTCAGGTACCAAGACAGCACTCTTCGTGGGCACTGGAGGCACTGGCTATGGTACGCTAGCAGCTCTTGCAAATATCACAATTGAAGGCCATTTTTCTACTGGTCTGGCCTCATCTATAGGACCCAATCGCATAAGCTATTTTCTCAATCTGCACGGACCTAGCGAGCCAATAGAGACAGCATGCTCATCGTCGCTGGTAGCGATTCACCGAGGAGTGCATGCTATCGAGAGTGGAGAGTGTTCGGTGGCCATCGTGGGTGGAGTCAATACCCTGGTCTCTCCCGAAGCGCACATCAGTTTCAGCAAAGCGGGGATGTTGAGTGAGGATGGACGCTGCAAGAGCTTCAGTGCAGCAGCCAATGGCTATGTGCGCAGTGATGGTGTGGGTATACTCGTGTTGAAAAAGCTGGCCGATGCCGAGCAAGCTGGTGACCATATTTATGGGGTGATCCGTGCGAGTACCGAAAATCATGGGGGACATGCCACCTCGCTGACAGCT
>VBJK01000059.1:0-5563 GCA_005879655.1 Chloroflexota bacterium
GCCTGAGCCAACGAGACGATAGTTGCCCAGTGCTGCGGGCAAGACCATCGTTTGTCCGCGCTCAAGTGCTTCGCTGTATCGATATGCGGGACCGTATTGGACCTCAATAGCAGCACCCAACGATGTCATGATCACGCAACTGTTCGTTGTTGAACTCTCTACCACCGCTGGTGGTTGGAGGTTTAATTCTCGTGTCAGAAAACACTTACACGCGACCAAGCAACGCTCTTCATATCCAGTGCCACTGGCCAGCGCTACAGGCTTCACCTTTCCTCGCGTCGCACCATCATAGCGTGCGACATCCAGGGAGCGTTCGATGTGCAGGTCGCGTGCTTTCCCAGAGGCGGTTAAGCGTCCATAATCGTACATACGGTAGGTAACATCCGAATATTCCTGTAGTTCATAGAGCATAACGCCGCTACCAATAGCGTGAACGGTGCCCGCAGGAACGAAAATGACATCCCCAGGTTGTACTACTTCTTCATACAGCAAGCGATCTAAGGTGACAGTTTGAATGGCCTCCTGCACAGCCTCGCGGGTCGTCGCTGTTTTGAAGCCATAGACAATACGTGCCCCTGGTTCCGCAGCTAGAATATACCAGAACTCGGTCTTACCGAGGTTGCCACACTCGTGAATGGCCGCATATTCATCGGTAGGATGAACCTGCACAGAGAGCTGAGCATTGGCATCGATAAATTTAGCTAACAGGGGGAAGCGTTGCCCGAATGTCTTGACGGCCTGTGCACCCAGTAGCGCAGACCCCAGCTCATTCACCACTTCACCGAGCGTCTGGCCAGCATAAGGACCATTTTGTACGATGGTACTCACTTCCGTCTCCCACGATTCGCCGATCGCAACCTCTTGCGAGGGGAGTTGTTTCCAGCGATCTCTTTCTAGACGCCGACCACCCCAGATTGTCTCATGCAATGACCCTGCTAAACGAATTGGATAAAAGTATGCCACAACATATCCCTCCTACAATTGGATTATAGTAGAATTTATTTGACGATTATCTATGCATTATTCGCAGCCAGTAATACACCCTCGATCTGACGGCGTAACCTGTTGCGCATCATAACACCAGGAATGCGGTAAATCTCCTGACCACCCTTAAAGAAAATGAGGGTGGGGATGCCCGTAACCTTTAGATCGTGGGTCAGTTCAGCCTGGCTATCTACATTCAACTTAGCGAATGTCACACGATCCTGATATTCTCTACTCAGAGCAGCAAACTCCGGCTCTTGAATCTGGCACGCCGCGCTCTGTTCCGTCGAAAAATTCACGATCACTAGGCGAGAGGATTCTAATACTTGTTCTGCGAAATTTTCGTTTGTTAGTTCAATATAGTTGTCTGCCATACCATCCTCTTATATGTTAAACAGCTAGCAGCGCTTCTGCATCTTCGATCACATAGCGATAGCCTTGTTCGGTCAAGAAGAGCTGACGGTTCGCCGAAAACTCTTGGTCGCGGGTATCGCGTGTCACGATGGAATAGAAGTAGGCTAGTCCGCCATCGCTCTTTGGACGCAAGATCCGTCCCAGACGCTGTGCTTCTTCTTGCCGGGACCCGAATGTGCCTGAAACCTGGATAGCAACATTCGCATCGGGCAGATCAATCGCGAAATTAGCAACCTTGCTAACCACCAGGTGCTTGATGGTACCACGGCGGAATTGCTCATAGAGTTTCTCGCGTTGGGCGTTCGAGGTGCGACCGGTTAAAAGCGGTGCGCGTAATCCTTCAGCCAGCGCTTTAAGCTGTTCGATATATTGTCCAATGATCAAGACCTGGTCATTGCTATGCTGTTCTACAAGATGGCGCGTAATGGCGAGCTTGACAGGATTCTCGGCTGCGATACGATATTTCTCGCGCATTTCTGCCGTAGCGTAAAGCATCTGTTGATCTTCTGGCAAGCCGACGCGAATCTCATGGCATTCCGCAGTGGCAATCCAGCCCTGACGTTCCAATTCGCGCCAGGGTACATCGTATTTTTTTGGACCGATCAGACTAAAGACATCGGCTTCTCGTCCGTCTTCGCGTACCAGCGTAGCGGTCAGGCCCAGACGGCGGCGGGCTTGAATTTCCGCTGTGACACGGAAAACGGGCGCGGGCAAGAGGTGGACCTCATCATAGATAATCAGGCCCCAATCATAACTCGTCAGTAAGGAGAAGTGTGGGAAGTACTCCTGAGTGGCCTCCTCGCTCTCCCCCTCGTTGCTGCCGGGGCGGCGGTAGGTCAGAATTTGATAAGTGCTTACCGTAATGGGAGCAATGTCTTTACGTTCGCCGGTATATTCTCCAACCATTTCGGGGGGAACGTCCGTCTTATCAAGAATCTCGCTTATCCATTGGCGTACGGCAATCGTATTAGGGCTGAGGATGAGCGTTGCACGTTGCACATCCGCCATGGTCGCCAGCCCCACAATAGTTTTGCCCGCCCCACAAGGTAGCACAACGACACCACTACCACCGCTGGGCGCGCCACCTGCGTAGAAGGCAGCAGACGCAGCGCTTTGGTAGCCGCGCGGCGTAAAGAGCTTGCCTTGCAATGTCTCCTCGCGCAACTTCATCGGCAAAGGAGAACCCTCGGTGTAGCCCGCTAGATCCTCAGCAGGGAAGCCCATGTGAATAAGCGCTTGTTTGACGTGACCACGCCGTGAAGCATCGACCTGAATCGTATTGAGATCAACTTGGCGCAGCACATATGGTTGTGTGCGTCTGTGATGCAGGACCTCCGCGATAAGTGTCGTATCATCGGAGCGTAGCAGTAAGAAATCTCCCTCGCGTATGAGCTTAATGCGGCCATAACGGCTGATATACTCGCGGATATCGACAACAATATTGGGAGGGAGAGCATATTTACTATACCTCGTAAGCAACTCCAGGATATCCTGTGCCCTCATGCCGCCAGCGGCTGCGTTCCACAACGAGAGCGGTGACAAACGATAGGTATGAATATGTTCTGGTGATTTTTCCAACTCAGCAAACTGTGCAAGAGCATCTCGTGCTTCAGCATGTTGAGCGTGATCAACTTCCAACAAGATAGTGCGATCGCTTTGCACAATCATAGGGTTATTAGGATTCATAGTGCCACTTTCTTCGCTTACACTCCAGGCATAGTTGCCCATTTTTTTAGATAACTCATCATAGCGGTAACGGCCTGTTCTTCGTAGCCCCGCATAAGGTGGCGTGCGCCAGTGATAACTTTGATGCCTTTAGGGCCAGCTTGTTGCTCAACAAATGGTTCTAACTTATAGAGTGGACAGATCTCGTCGAATTCGCCGGTGAGAAATAACTTAGGGCGTTCAAATGGTCGAGGGAAGCCACTTGTGACGCGGAAAAGAGGGAGGCTGACGGCGACTATCGTACGTATACGAGTATCGAAAGGGGCATAAAGAAGTGCAGTATGAGCGCCAAAGCCGTGTCCAATGATACCTACTTTAGCAGGATTGGCATGAGGTTGAGCGAGCGCTGTATCAATAGCACCAGCTAGATCGAGAGGTTCTAGGCGTCCATCGGTCTGCTGCCCCTGACTGTTGCCAACGCCACGAAAGTTGAAACGTAGCGCGAGCATACCGGCGTCTGCTAATGCTCTGGCCAGAGCTACAATAAGTGGATCGTTCATATCGCTACTGGCTGGTTGGGGATGGCAGAGTATAGTAATGGGAACAAGTTCAGTATGAGAGGGTTTATGCAAAACCCCTTCGAGCAGGTATGCAGGTTGCCCTTTGCTATGGAATGTAATTGGTCGCTCAGCCTTTGCCAGTGATGTCATAAGTTGCCCTTCTGCTACCCAAGTATGGTGCAATACGGTCTCTATCTTATCTCAGAGAGAGTGAGAAGTCAACTTTCTTATGGAAAAAGTTTGAGGATGACCTCTCTTGCTGAATTTTTCTCACCAAAAAGTACCAAATGGGGAAAGTATGCTAGTTCTTTTGTGATAAGGGACGAATCTGTGAGGCGAACCCCTTGCATATGTGCTGAAGAGTGTTATACTAAATATGACATATGTCTACCTATTTTTATTCATGTTGATATCGTCTATCGAATGGAGGGTAGCCGTTTGTTGTTTTCGTCTGCTTGATTTTTGTTAGCTCACCAGTGTCAAAACCATGGGATGAGAGATCGAGAAAAATTAGGAATACATTGTTGTATAGTAAATCTTCTCCACCTCTTAATGACGTTTTAATCTGCACGGTATCCTACAGGGGGATGGATCTCGTCAGTCTTTTACTCATGGTCTATTTAGGTATTGGGAGGTGAGGCAGGTGGTAGTTGAAGATCTATCTATACGCTGCTCATTGCAGTTTTTAGATGAACATATAACGCAAGTATGTTCCCCTTGTTGTGCTTAGCTGACCTCACTTGTGTTATCTTACTGTTCATTGTATGTCGTAATTCAGTTTAAGTAGAGTGAATTGTGGGAAGCCAATGTTGTTTACCCCGTAGCTGCCAAACTCTTGTGAAAAAAGCATGACAAGAGTCGCTTCTGTGAGGTATACTCAATGTACATAGTGAAAGGTCGAGGCAGGAGAACACATGTCCAGCATTTTAGTCGTCGAGGCAGAAGGAACGATCACTAGCCTACTCAAAGGGGCTTTAGAGATCAATAGTTATCAGACTGTAACGATCCTCAATGGCGGTGATGCTGTGCAGTTTGCTCTGCGTGAAGTACCTCATCTTATCGTCATAGATTTGTTGTCTCCCGGTCTGGACGGCTATGGGTTGATTCGGAGGTTGCGTGACCATCCTAAGTGTATGCATATCCCTATCCTCGTGGTAAGCCGTGCTGCATCACGCGCGGAGAGGATACGTGCTCTTGAGCTAGGGATAGATGGCTATATTGCCAGGCCAGTTGATGCTGATGAGTTATTAGCCTATGTGCGCAGGCAACTTTGCCGTATGCAACAAACTTCTCTGTCTCCCCTGACCCAACTCCCCGGGTGATTGCAACTTGAGCGGGCCATTGATCATAAGCTCGGTAGTACGGAACCTTGGAGTATTCTTTACTTAGATTTTGATCACTTCAAAGCGTTTAACGATGCCTACGGCTTTCTGGCTGGTAATGATCTGATCATCTTGCTCAGTCGCATTTGCCAGGGGGTTGTTTATGAGTATGGCAATGCCGATGATTTTATCGGCCATATCGGCGGCGACGATTTTATCATATTGACCACTCCCGATCGTGCAACCGTGATTTACCGGCAAATTCTTGAGCGCTATAAAGACCAGAGCAAGGCGCTTTATCGTCCCGAAGATGTCCAGCGTGGGTCGATCAGTGCGGTAGATTGCAAAGGATGTCTTTATGATATTCCTCTGGTTTCTCTATCCATTGGCGTTGTCAGCGATGAGTGGCATTATCCGCATAATGTTGTGGAAATTGGTACGCTCGTAGCGCAGGCAAAACGTCTGGCTAAACAATCCTCTGAGAATGTGTATCAAATCTCTGATTGGGCCTTATTACAGCGTCGTCCGCATTCCTCGAACACCCTCCCTTCTATTCGTCGTGATGTCAATCATTTTCCTCGTAGTATGTTCCGTGCTGTGCAGGAGGATACTCTGGCA
>VBJK01000059.1:5605-26866 GCA_005879655.1 Chloroflexota bacterium
TGCTATCCTCATGTATATCATGAGGACAATTCCTGATTGGATTGTTTCGCGGAAAGGATGTGATACATACGGAGCCAGGACAGGAGAGTATACTGGATGAAGCTGAACGTCTGAGGTTACGCGAGAATGCTAAGCGTGTAATGCGTGAAAGTGGTCTGGCAGAGATGTTGCAGGCAATCAATAAAAACCTGTTGAAGGGGCGCGGCTGGTTTGAGGAATATAATGCGATGGTTCTTTTTAAGTGGGGAACAGGTTATACGCTGCGGCATATTTGGGTGCAGATCGAAGGTGATGCAATTCTCTTCCGCTTGCAACCGCACCGTACGTGTACTAATCTCGTTGCATTATGCGATGGCGAGTATCATACGCTCACAAGAGAGATGTGGTCTAACCGCCAGTTTCTCCAGGAAGAATTAAAGAGACGTTACGACAAGCCTGTGGCTGAGGCTTCATCGGACTGAGCAAGTCACCCGCTTAGTCGTCACCCGCCGCAGGGCAACCCCGATAGGCGCGGACTTTAGCGGGGTCCAGGGGGCGAAGCCACGCTAGCGGCGTGTCGCCATAGGCGCGGACTTGAGTGGGGGTCCAGGGGGCGAAGCCTCCCTGGCGGGGTGTGGGGTGTCCCCAAATACCCCTTTTATTCCCTGCTGCCGCCGGAGGTGGCAAGAATAAGAGAGTGCCCTGCGGCGGCAGCTAGCCTTGCAGACGCAATTACAGCGGTTCCAGAGGCAATACATGCAGCGTCCCTAAATTACCGAGGAAAGTATTGATAGATCGGTAATGAGGATCGGCATAGAAATTTTCTCGTTCTTCTTCATTAATCCAGCTGAAGAGATTGAGAAAGACGGAGCCACCTTGAATGATTTCAGGAGCGATTTCTGGTGTTGAGCCATCCGCTTGTTGCGTGTGTTCTTCATGTATGCCCCTTGAGAGGAAGGCGAAGGCCAGCGATGGTTGTAACGTTTGCAGGCGTAATCCTTTGAGACAGCCCTGCTGAGCGAAGTCGGCTTGTTGCGCACGGATAGTAGCTAGGTGTGCTGCTGCAACGACTGGTGCCGCAATGGGGTGGTAATATCCCCACAGATAAGACATCAACCATTGCTGTGGGGGCATGGTGAGTACTTCTGCCGCATGGGTGAGCAGGAGTTGCTTGGGATTATGCCGTTCGTGGGCATTGTGCCAGCTCTCTTCGTCTTCCCAGGTTGTGAGCATGAGATAGTAGGATTCATTGCCACGGCTGCGATAGAAGCGCGAAGAAACCAGTCCTGGTGCATTGCGTACGGCATCTGAGATGAGACGTATTCGTACCAGCACGTCGGCGTCCCTACCTGGTAGGGTATATGCTAGTGTCACAATCAGTAATTCCATCTTAGTCGTGTCCTTAAAAGGTCTTGTTTACAGAAGGGAACAGTCCTGATGCCTCTCTTCTTACCTCATTTCGCCGGTCATTTTACCATAGAGCATCTGCAAAGGTCAATTGTACTATGGAGACCATAGCTTCTTTTGGCGAGTTTGCATTGATTGCGCGCCTTGCCCAAGGCATAACAGCGTCTGCTCAGCGGACGGATATCGCTGTGGGCATTGGGGATGATTGTGCCGTGCTGGATCTGGGAAGCGAGCTGTTATTGCTAGCGACCACTGATAGCCAGGTGGAAGGTGTGCATTTCACCCTGAGTACTGCAACGACTGAGCAAATTGGTCGTAAGGCGTTAGCGGTCAACCTGAGCGATATTGCCGCGATGGGAGGCACGCCTCGTTACGCTCTCGTTTCGCTAATTTTGCCCGCGAGCACTTCTCTTGCAACGTTAGATGGCGTGTATGCCGGGTTGCGGCAGGAAGCGGAGTGCTATGCAACGGCGCTTGTGGGCGGGAATATTGCCAGTGCCGGTACACAGCTCGTGATTGATATTACGTTGCTTGGCGCTATTGAGCGTGGTCATGTGTTGACGCGTAGCGGTGCTCGCCCTGGTGATATCCTCTGTGTCACTGGCACGCTGGGAGCTTCAGCTGGTGGGCTACAGACCCTTTTACAACCGGATCTTCCCTATGCCGCTCAAGCTTTAGAGTATGTGCGTATGTGCCATTGCACTCCTCAGCCACGCGTACAGGAGGGACGCGTACTTAGTTGGTTTGGTCCTACGGTAGTCACCGCGCTGCTCGACATCAGCGATGGCTTGAGTGGTGATCTGGCCCATTTGTGCGAGAGTAGCAACGTTGGTGTGCGCCTTGAAAGTGCTACTATTCCTCTATCTCCTGAGCTATGCAGTATTGCAAAATGTATAGCGCATGATCCTCTAGATTGGGCGCTGCATGGTGGGGAAGATTACGAGTTGCTTTTTAGTGTTGCGCCTGACTACGTGTCATCGGTTATTGATGCGGTGCAAGCTGCTACGGGCACGCCTGTTACACAGATTGGCACAATCTGTGCGGCGCATGATGGCCTGATGCTGTTTGGTCTTGATGGTGGGGTAGCACCGTTGCGCGTGAAGAGTTGGGATCATTTGCGTTAATGCTGAGATAAGCAAAATGTACCTCTTCTTTGGTAATGCAGAGGGAAGCCCTCTGCACTCCCTTTCTCCTGCCGCCTCCGGCGGCAAAAGAGAAGAAAGGAAGTCTTTGGGGACACCCCAAACCCCGCCAGAGGGCGAAGCCCCCTGGACCCCCGCTTAGCGCGCATACCTATGGGCATCCTTTATGGGTGCCCTGGCCGCTCCCTGCTTACTATCCTACAATCTGTATACTGCCATCCTGCTGGATGCCCAGGATAATTGGTGAGACCTGCTTGCTCGTCACCAGCACATCATCCCACAGATGCAGCGTAATGGGGCAACTGACACCATCAAACTGCTCGTTGCTTATATTGTTCACCAGCGTCGCCGTTGATGGAAGTGCATTCGCATCTGTCGTCGAGCCAAGTCCTCGTGCTATAAGCTCGACGGCATCCCCAATCAGCAATGCTCCCTGATCGAGCGCCGCAGTACCACTACAGAAGCTGCCGGGGGTGGCGAATGAAGTGCAGAAGGTACTATAAAATTGCTTCTGCCAATCACTCTTTGGGGGCCGCGCAGCGGTCGATTGCACTACCAACACGTGTGGAAGAGCTAATTGTTGTTGCCGCGCCCGTTGGACTAATCCCTGAAGGGCGGCAGGTTGTACAAACTCACCGCCAATCATCAATATCGGTTGCTGATTCTGCGGCAGCTTGGCGATCGCTTGCGCCAGATTGATGACATCGTTGGTGAGTAAGGGGGCAAAGATCAGTTCGGGATATGGTTTGGCGTTTAATGCATCTTGCAGACCTGCTAATAGATCTTCACGCGAGGCTTGTGGGCGTCCGTTCGCGTCTAGTAGTCCGCTAGCAACGGCTGTTTCCTGAGCTACAATATAGGCTTTGGGAAAGCCTTGAAATGTATCGCTGAAGCCTCGTGCGGAGCCTGCTGACGATGGATTGCTAGGATCATAGAAGATAGCTGCGTTATGCACATGTAATTGCTGATAGGCATATTTCGCTCCTAGAGCGCTCTGTGCTGCATCATCTGGAGAGAAGCGAATAAAAGCGAAACCGGGTGTGCAGTGCCGATAGAGTGAAGTCTGCGTTAACAGATCGATGATAAACTGACCCGTCGCCGTCGGTGAGAGCAGCGGTACCCCTGCACGGCAGAGTACTGGCAACACAACGCGCACCAGGCTACTAGGACCAAAGCCGACAACCGCCATCAGTGAATGCTGTCCGCGTGCCAGCAGGCCAAAGTCCTCTATTGCGGTTGATGTCAAGGGGCGCGCCGGGGGTCAGCAACTGTTTGCTATTGTACTGTTGCTGACTGATAAAGGCTCCCGCTAATTCCTGTGTATAGGCCGCATAGAGCAGATGGCGATCCGTGCCGCCTTGTGCATCGGCGTTACCAGGACCGCTATCAAAGCTGACAATGACACTGCTAAAAGGATGCCCCGCGTGGCGGACATGCAGATCCTCACGATAGATCGCTGCTTCAGCGCTATTGCAGCCGGTGGTATCGTTCTCAACAGCATCTACCGCAGCTTTCAAGAGCGTATCTGCCCTGGTGGTATCATGCTGTTGTATCGCTTGTGCTGCGAGACGCTTGTCCTGATAGCTAGCAGCGTTGCAGGCGTCAAAGATCTTCGTACCGTCACTCAGTCCGATGCCATCGGGCGTTGGGATCAGATGAGGCGCGGGAGGAATAGGATGATAGATTTGTTCGTGCCAATAAGTGCTTAACGATGCAAATAAAAGGATGAGGATGAGTGCACCGTAGGAGAGTGCCATGGGTGCCATCGTGACCTGTCCAAGACGGAAAAAGCCTGTGACTATCCAGAACATCGCTCGGAATGGATCATATACTGGGCGACGACGATATTTGCGGGTTGCTTTGGCTTCTTGCTTGAAAAGATCAAGCAAAATAAGACAACCTGATTGACAGTTGAGCAGATGCTCTTGTACCTCTGGATAGAGGGCGGCGACGTTTTGTCCGCTATCCATGGCCTCCGCATATTCTGACAGCACTTGGCGGCACTGCTCACAGCTAAGAGCGCCTGTGAGCGCAACCTGCGCATCGTCTGTTACAGGTATGGGAAGCAAGCTTGAGTGCTCTGTGCTGGCCGACTCTGCTGCAACTTGGGTAAGCGCAAGGGATGATGGTGCGTCAGCCTTGTGCTTAGTGAGTCGAGGTGGTGCTTCTCCGACTAATGTTTGTACGGCGGGCTGATAATGAGCATCAGACTCCGCCACGCGGCGTACTTTTTTCTTCTTGCGTTGCGTCGTAGAGACGCTAGCCGCTGAGGAAGTTCCATTGGCACAGCGAGCACAGGTTATCATATGCTGCTGGGCAGCTTCGACCGCCTCTTCTGGTACGGCTTCAGGGTCCAGATTACGTTCTGCCAGAACAGAAAGGGCAAATGCGCATGCTGGAGGTAATCGTTCTTCCGTTGCCATCACACCCTCTACGAAAAAATACTAATGATAATAACAGCTTTGATAGCGTTACTGGCGAGAAAAAGTACGCAGGGCGTATGTCACCTGTTGCTCCAGGGTCAGCGCCTGATCTTGTGGAATTTTTGCCATAGCTGCCTGAGCTTCCGCATTGGAAAAGCCCAGTCCTATCAGCGCTTCCAGCACTTCCGCTTGCACCTTGCCTGAAGGAGAAGCAACAGCACTACCTGCTGGCACAATGGTTGGTAGCTTCCCTTTTAGATCAACAATAAGTTGTACGGCAAGCCGCTTGCCAACACCGCGCGCCAGACATAACCGTTGTTGATCTTCATCGGCAATCGCTTTGTAGAGCGCAGGTGCATCCATGACTGAAAGCAAGGCCAAAGCCACTTTTGGTCCAACCCCATTCACCGCAATCAGTTGCTCAAAGGCGTCACGATCTGCTTCACTAGAGAAACCGTATAGCGCTATGCCATCTTCCCGCACGTGAAAGTGGGTATAGAGCGTGACGGCCATTCCTGGCTCGCTCAGACGATTAAGCGTCGTAGCTGGAGCAAAGACTCGTACACTAAAGTTGCCCGCTCGTATAATTGCATAATCCGTCTTACAGGCCTCTAGAGTACCATGAATACCTGTAATCATCAGCCCAAACCGTACCTCTCCAGTTCGCTATATGCTCTAACGTCATGTTGCATCAGTAAGTAACTCTCTACCGTTTTGGGTAGGAGAAAGGGTCTATGGACAACCACAGGGGATTGTCCCTACAATGGAACGAGGACACCCCGCAAGCCGATCCGTCATCCATTGTGGGGGCAATCCCTTATGGTTGCCCAGTCGGTCAGGCTTCTGACGAAGGTAGCTGTATTGAGGTGGCAGATGGCGACCGCCGCTGCATCAGCAGCATCATCGGGCTTTGGAACGGCGGTAAGCTTCAAGAGAATGCGTACCATTTCGCCCACTTGCTCTTTTTTGGCCGCTCCATAGCCGGTGACAGCTTGTTTCACCTGCTTAGGCGTATATTCTGCGACAGGTAGGCCACCATTGGCAAGCGCCAGCATTGCGACTCCTCGTGCCTGTCCAACCGTCATCGCTGTACGTGCGTTTTTGGCAAAGAACAGATCCTCTATCGCCGCCTCATGAGGTTTGAAGGTGGCAATAATGCCGCTCAGGCCCTCATAGATATGTTGTAAGCGTTGCGCCAGAGGCATCTTCGCGGGTGTCGTGATGACATCACACACCAGCAAATTGAGGAGACTGCCCTTTGCCATGACTACTGCATAGCCTACGATTGCTGTACCCGGATCAATGCCTAATGCAATGCGAGGACGAACAGATGCCTGGAGATTGCTCGCTTGCTCCATCAAAGGTTTTACTTTCTAAAAGCTGTTTTCTTTGTGCGAATTAGCCACTGAACGTATCAGCGAATGATTCTGAGAAATCAGCGTTGGTGTATACATTTTGCACATCGTCCAGGTCCTCCAGCTTCTCAATTAAGCGCATGACCTGGTGTGCGACTTTCTCATCGCTCAGTTCGATCTTCGTCTTAGGAATCATGGTACTTTCGGATTTCAAGACCTTAGATTTGCGCTCCTCCAGTGCCTGACGAATATTTTCCATCTCAGATGGATCGGTATAGATAGTAATCGTCTCATCGTCGGCGCTAACTGAATCTACGTCATCTGCACCCAGATCGATGGCTTCAAGAGAAAGCTCATCTGGATCATGTCCGGTTAGCTCTACTTCGATCACACCTTTGGCTTCAAATAACCAGTCAACGCAACCATTCTCGCCCATATTTCCGGCGTTACGGTTAAATGCGTTGCGGACCTCGGCCACGGTGCGGTTGCGATTCTCTGTCAGCCTCTGCACAAGAATAGCGGTGCCGCCAGGGCCATATCCCTCGTAGGTAATCTCTTCTAGATGCAGACCTTCGGAGCCGCCCTGGGCACGTTTGATGGTACGCTCAATATTGTCTAGTGGCATATTAGCATCGCGCGCACGTTGTACTGCCATGCGGAGGCGGAAATTTGCATTTGGATCACCACTCCCGCCCTCACGTACGGCTACAACGATTTCACGGCCTAGTCGTGTGAAAAGTTGTCCACGACGTGCATCATTGACGCCTTTTGAGCGTCGAATCTGCGCCCATTTTGAATGACCTGACATATCGTTGTTCCCCTAGCCTTTTCTGTTGTGTAAATAAATTGTCACTCAGGCATACGGTTGCTCTTGTACTGGTGAGTGTTGTTGGCCCCATTGTAACACGAACTGATGGGAGCGTCGAGAGGGTAATTCTCTCTGTTAAGATTGCTGGATGGTACATTGGGTGTCGGAGCTGCTCTTGTTTAGCAGAGTTAGCGTAGCATAGCATGAAAGATTATTGCTATCCGCTTGTCGCAACATTGTTGACCTGACCTGCGTAATAATGATAAGTGATAGCTGAATAAGAGAGCAGAAGTGTGAAAACTATTAAGGGGGCGCGGCAAGGTCTAGGACGCCTGGGAGAGCGGCTGGCCACTGAGAAGTTAATCAGTGCTGGCTATTGTATTTTAGAGGCAAATTTTCGTTGTCGTTATGGTGAAATTGATATTGTGGCAGAAGATGATCAGGACCTAGTTTTTGTGGAGGTAAAAACGCGTCGTGGTCAGGCGTATGGCCGACCAGAGGATGCGGTGACAGTACAGAAACAACATAAGCTTATTGAGGTAGCTACGTACTATCTTGATTTACATGCTTGTTACGACCGTTCATGGCGCATTGATGTCGTAGCTGTGCAATTGAGTGTACAAGGGAAGCTAGAAGAGATTCGTCTGTATCGGCACGCGGTTACTCAGTAGATCTTTCTTTCTATTGACGGGACTTATAGAATTAAGTAGGTGTTTGGCAACACCTGAAAATATGTGTTGGAGCTAGATAATGAGCGACTTTATGGAATCTGCAAAGAATTTTGTCAACTCTGCTGTGAGCCGTACGAGTTGGGAGGCTCAGAAGCAGCTGCGTATGCGTGGTAAGCAAGGTGAGATAGATAAGTTGCTGGAACAGCGGCAACATTTGTTAAATGATCTGTCTATTGCTGTGATGAACTTGTATCAGCAGGGTCTCTTAACCGATGCGCAGCTTGCCCGCATCTGTGCGAGTATTCTGGAGTTAGATGGTGATGTCAAAAAGCGAGAGGTACAACTGCAAGATATCAAGAATGAAGTGTACTCGGCGGATCAGTTTGCTCCTGCTGCAACACCTGACTATACACCGCCGCCTGTACATTCCGCGCCATCCACGCCACCTTCCTCGTCATCGGCGACTGGTGCAGCTCCACAGGGTACGTCACTGTGTCCCCATTGTGGCAATCCTGTGCGTACGAATGCGCTGTATTGTAGGAGCTGTGGGGGGAAGGTGCGTTAGGGTTGTGAATGTGCGGTTCATTATCTTCATGCGCGACGCTACACAGATAGAGCCTTTGCACCTACTTGCTCAAGCTATTAGCCGATAGGGAAGTGTTCGGCTGATAGCTGATGGCAAGCCTATTGTTAGTAACCATTATGCCTTAGTTTTGTCAGCCCAATGTACAATGTGCTCGCGCAACTGCACAATGCGTTGCTCACCCGGCCAAGCAAATTCCATCGCTTCGTATGTTGCAGCAAACTTACGAAAGCTCCCTTCACTCATTGCTGCTTTTGCCCCCTGTATTCCTTCTTTCCAGTGATGAATGATTTTATCTCTATCTCTCTCTTGCGACTTGAGCATAGAGAGGATGAGAATATGGACTGTGTTGATGCGTCCCACCTCGCTTTGCACGATACGAGGAGCCAGGGTTTCAGGGTCAATCTTCTTAGCGAGATGTATCATTGCCTGCTCTTGGTCGCCCTTGTAATAACAGATCTGGGCGGCTTCCTTCAGTTGGGCGTGGCGTGAAAAGTCCATAAAGGCGACTGGATGAGTACTTGGAACACTATCTAGAGCTATTCCCAATGCTCTATCCGGGCTTTGTCCATTCTTTGTTTGTGTGATGGCATAGGCGCTATAAAAACTCCCTATGACAGAAGACGGCAATGCAGGCATGTTCGGCATCTGCTGATAGCGCAGCAAAATGCTCTCACCCTCTTGTGTTGTTGCCCATGCAAGACTATATTTCTGATCATAGAAGTAGCCCCAAGCAAGCTTAATATAGGCACTGAGCTGCAACAGAATGTCTCCAGTCTCTTTGCTGAGAGCAACAGCATCTTTGGCATAGGCCAGAGTCTCGGTCATTCCAGTGCATTCCCATCCCAATTTTGCTTTGAGCGATCATCTTGAGAATCGGTAAATATATTGATGTATAGAGAAATGCCTCTCGTACATCTTCGGGATCATCGCTCCAATACAATTCCTCACACCCTTCTAGAGCTGCTGCGCAGTATGCAAGAGCGTCTCCATAGCGCTCTGGCTTAATGGTGTTGTTTGGTATACTCAGCCCCAAGGTGACAAAAGCCAAGCGGGCTACTGATTGTATTGCATCTCGGCGGGTTACTTGATAGTTTTCGTTGTTAGTATTCATCAAGTCAAATTTCTCAATGGCTTGTCTGATTGCGCTACGTTTCTCTTCGCAGCTTAGATCGTCCAGAAACGCTAGCATCCAGAGGGCTTCGCTCATCGAGATTTTCGCCACTTCTGCTGAAACAACGACTACTCTCTCATCTGGAATATCAGAAGCGATAAGAGAAGCGGGAGCCTCTGAGATCCTTATGCCGGACTTAGGCACAGAAGATAAGATGACATGCTCTTGCTCTTGAGGCGGATCTGTCTCAGCAGTACTCCTTTGTGAAATCTGGAAGATCTGCACTTCTTCTGATTGTACCATATTCTCAGACGATGAAGTGGGTACTGCGGACAGGTCGTGTTCGTCGTCTTGCGGGGCGAGGCCGAGTTGTGAGGCAGATTTTCCGTAGATCATGCAAAGCTTCTCTTGATAGTAAGGTCTTGGTTTCCTTATGCCTCTTTCCCAGCGTCCGACGTAAGCACCAGTGACGGGGGCATCTGGAAAACGAGCCAGAATCTCATCAGCCACGCGTTGGAGCGACCAGCCGCGTTCTTGCCTTTCCCGACGTAAAGAATGATTAGGAGTGCTTGGCGTGTTTGTGTCTTTATTCATATCTATACCTCCCACAACTTACTTGTCCATTGTACTGCATATAGGATGAAGTTTCCAGTGTAAGAAGAGATCTTTGTTAGCATTTCTCTGATTGGCTCACTACTGGCTCTGTAGTGGACCTCTTCCCCTGTATGATCCTCGATTGGCTCCCTATTGGCTCCCTTCCCCTGTATGGTTTTCAATTGGCTCTCGATTGGCTCTCTCTTTCACAAGCAACGTTTGACCTGTCCATGGCCATCGCGCCCTTTGATCTGTCAAAGTTCCAGTTTGGATCTTTTGTACGGTCAAGGAGCAAGATATTATTGTCAATGGAACAACGGCCTAAGAGTGGACGAGGAGTGGTCCTGTTCACTGCCATATCGATAAGAAGGAGGAAATTTTTCATGGAGACTGGACAGAGCGAAGTAGCACGGCTCTTACAACACATCGCACTCGAATATGAGGCAGCAGGACGAGGGTTGCATGGTCTGGCCTCTGGCGCTGCCAAACATGAGTTTATTACCAATCGTATGGAGAGCATACAACAGGCCCATGTCGCTCTGCAAGGCATTGTCGGATCAGATGATGCGATCCGCTTGGTTGCGCAAACTCTCGAAAAAGCTGGTGGATGAGGAAAAGATGTAGTTGGTTGATGCTCTGCAAAATGGCAGTAGAAAGGTGGCATGGTCTATCCTGCATGAGTCACTTTGATTGTTAGCATGAGTATTTCCGCTTGTAACACTTATTTTCTAATAAATAGAGTATTGTATACAAGAAAGGATGTCAATAAGGAGGAGTGGTATGATGAACAATCCTTTACCACAAGCGAAGTTGGACTTGAATGATGCTCTGTTCCTGGTTCCTATCCTGACCTCGTATGGAGCATGGGTCCGTCAAGTCTGTCCATCTAGAGAAGTTGTTGAGCTGAAAATGGCGACAATTGAAAGCCTACAAACAAAGCTTTCAGGTCTTGTAGAGAGACGGGGTGAGAATATCGAAGGGGTCATGTTTTTCGTGACGACTGACGAAGTAGAGACGATGACCAGCTCGTTGAAGTGTTTTCACGCCTACGCGCCAAAGCTGCTTGCACCATCGCCGGATCGTGATGCTCTGCTCAAGCATTGCCAACACATGCTTGTCACCATCTCTACAACGTTCAGCTAGTTTCGTTTGCTGTAGTTGTTCAGTCCCCTGCAATAGAAGAGGGGCCTCGTCTTTTGTCAGAAAATCTGCTTTGGCTCTGTTGTATAAGGAAAGAGAGCGGAGAAACTCCAAGACGGTTTAATTTCTGTACCATGGGATAGAAATTAAACCGTCTTGGAGTTTCTCCGCTCTCCACCAAGGGATGGGGCTTGCCCCTTAGAACCACTACTGAGTAGTGATCCCCTATCTGATTATTCTATAATGCCGACGCCTTAAACTTCCGATAGCGTTGGATCAGTCTATTGGTTGAGCTATCGTGTGACAGTTTTGGCTCTGCAACATCCTGTAATTCGGGCACAATGCGTTTGGCTAGCACCTTGCCCAGCTCAACGCCCCACTGATCGAAAGAGTCGATATGCCAGATCGTGCCCTGCACAAACACTTTGTGCTCATAGAGCGCAATGAGTTTGCCTAGCGTCTCTGGCGTCAGGCGTTCCGCAAAGATCGTATTGGTTGGACGATTGCCCTGGCAGACGCGATGTGGCCTTGCCAGAGCCGAACCACCTTCTCTCGCAATCTCCTCCGCAGTCTTGCCAAAGGCCAGCGCTTCGGTCTGTGCGATCATATTCGCAATCAACAGATCGTGATGCGGTGGTGACACATTCAACGTCTGGTAAAAGCCGATAAAATCGCAAGGGATCAGTTTGGTTCCCTGGTGCATAAGCTGGTAGAAGGCGTGCTGACCATTGGTGCCTGGCTGTCCCCAGATGATGGGTCCAGTCTGGTAATCGACATCATCCCCCATCAAATCGACGTGTTTGCCATTGCTCTCCATGTCCAGCTGTTGCAGATACGAGCTGAGCTTCCAGAGATATTGTTCGTAGGGCAGAATAGCGACGGTCTCGGCACCGAAGAAGTTGTTGTACCAGATACCGATCAGCCCCAACAGCACTGGCAAATTCTGCTCCAAGGGTGCAGTACGGAAATGCTCATCCATCGCGTGAAAGCCAGCGAGCATCTCGCGGAAGTGTTCTGCACCAATAGCAATCATCAGCGAGAGACCGATCGCCGAAGGTAGCGAGTAGCGACCTCCGACCCAGTCCCAGAAGCCAAACATATTTGCCGTATCAATACCAAACTTCCTGACTTCTGCTTCGTTAGTGGAGACTGCGACGAAGTGTTTGGCCACGGCCTGTTCAGCACCGAGTGCCTGTATGCACCACTTGCGCGCGGTCTGAGCATTGGTCATTGTCTCGATGGTCGTGAAGGTTTTCGAGGAGATAATGAAAAGCGTCTCTGCTGGGTCTAGATCGCGTGTTGCCTCCGCGAAGTCGCTACCATCGACATTCGAGACAAAACGTGCCGTCAGATTGCGATCGCTGTAGTGCTTCAGTGCTTCATAGGCCATGTTAGGACCGAGGTCGGAGCCGCCAATGCCGATGTTAACGATATTGCGGATACGCTTGCCTGTGAAGCCAGTCCAGGTACCGTTGCGCACCCTGGTAGAGAAGTCCGCCATTTTGTCGAGCACCGCGTGGACATCGGGCACTATATTTTTACCATCGACGATGATCGTTTGATCCTTTGGGGCACGTAGTGCGGTGTGAAGGACGGCCCGTTGCTCAGTGACGTTAATCTTGTCGCCGCTGAGCATCGCGTCGATACGGTTGCGCAATCCGATATCCTGGGCTAGCACGAGTAGCAATTTGAGTGTATCGTCAGTGATACGATTTTTTGAGTAGTCCAGGTACAGACCTATGGCTTCAAGGGCGAAACGTTCACCTCGTTGCGGGTCTTGGGCAAAGAGTGTGCGCAAGTGAACGTCTTTGATCTGGTGATAATGCTTTTCCAATGCTTTCCAGGTCAGGCGCTGTGTTAATGGAGTTGGATTAGCCGTCAGACTTGTTGACATGACAATGTTCTCCTTTTACTCCTTCTTCTTTTCCAGGTGTCCGCCAAAGGCGAAGCGCATAGCCGACAGGATCTTATCGGCGAATTCTGCTTCACCGCGCGAACTGAAACGTGCGAAGAGTGCAGCACTAAGCACAGGTGCGGGAACTGACTCATCGATTGCCGCAGCGATAGTCCAGCGTCCCTCACCGGAATCGGCGACATGACCGGAGAACTCCTGTAATTGAGGACTCTTAAGGAACGCACTTGCTGTCAGATCCAGGAGCCATGAGCCAATGACGCTACCGCGCCGCCAGAGTTCAGTGATATCGGCCAGGTTCAGGTCATACTGATAAAATTCTGGGTTGGTTAATGGGGCGGTCTCAGCATCGATGTTTTGCTGATGCTTGCCAATGTTAGCGTGATGCAGGATATTGAGTCCTTCCGCATAGGCGGCCATGATCCCGTACTCAATGCCATTATGGACCATCTTGACGAAGTGACCTGCGCCATGTGGTCCGCAGTGTAAATATCCTTTTTCGGCTGTACCTCCAACATCCTCTCTGCCAGGGATGCGTGACGCAGCTTCAACGCCTGGGGCAAGTGTAGAAAATATAGGATCAAGATGCGCGACAATTGCTTCCTCACCGCCAATCATCTGGCAATAGCCGCGTTCGAGGCCCCAGACGCCGCCGCTGGTTCCGCAGTCAACATAGTGGATATCATAGGGTTTGAGCGTGGCGGCACGCCTGATATCGTCGTGGTAGTAGGAGTTACCGCCATCGACAACGATATCGCCGGGTGAGAGAAGTGGGATCAGCGTTTCCAGCGTAGCGTCTACCGAAGCTGCTGGCACCATGAGCCAGATGATACGAGGTGTACTCAGTTTCTGTACTAGATCTTGTAGAGAAGTCGCTCCTGCTTTAATTGATCCATCATTAATACGTTCCTGCACTGCTTCCCAGCGTCGAGCATAGCCAATACATGTGTGTCCTGCGCGCATGAGACGTTTTGCCATGTTGGCTCCCATGCGGCCAATGCCTACCATTCCAAGTTCCATGTAGCATTCCTTTCTTTCTTATCCAGTTATTGCGGTAAATATATGTGGGTGTGCGAAAAGAGCTGTGCCATTGTTTCCCCTACTCGCACATCGAGCAGATAGCACTGCAAGCTCTCTCAATTGTTGCACATTTTGCGCCCACTTCTCAAGCGCTTCAGTGCTATTATGCCTCTGTGGGCAATATCCATACGCGCACGTCCAATCATGCCTTGAAGATAAGTCGCTGTAATAACAATTGAGCCTGAAAGGTGCGTCTGACTCAGGGCATGCATAAAGGATGCCCTACAATGGTACGCGCGCGGCTTGCGAGGTGTGTTCGTACCATTGTAGGGGCATCCTTTATGCGTGCCCCTGGAGGCTTATTGCTTAGAGGGGACGAGCAGGAACGCCTCTCCATTGGCTTCCTGCTGGTAGGCTTTCCCCTTTCATAACGAGCGAGAGGGCATCTAGAGTGGCGTCATGACCTATCTCAGCGTCATAGAGAACGACTGAGCGTGACCCAACGCTTGCACCCTTGCCGATCTTGACCGTAGACATCTTCATAACACGATCCTCAAAGAGGTGCGTCTGGAGGGACGTGGATAATCGCTGCATCATCGCCAATTTCCACCAGATCGAACTCCGTAATGAAGGTAGTTGCCATCCATACGCGTTTGCCAATTTTGATACCAAACAAGCGCATAACCGGGGCGATCCATGGAGTGCCTGTGAGCATGCCCAACAGAGCTGGTACAGCGATGGACTCATACAGTCCCGTGATAAGCTCCGAGCGTCGTACGAATACACTCCACAGCGGCTCTACGCGTTGACGATACTTGCCGACAATCAGCCACTTGAGCAGCGCAACGAGCAGTGTTGAGGCTATACCAATACCCGTCATCGCCAGCGGTAACAGCAGCAGAAGCGCTAGCGGGGAAAGCGAGCGGGCCATATACACTGTCAGTGCAAAGCCTGCAAGCAAGGTAATGCCCATGATAGTTCCTGGCAGGGTGATGCGCAGGTACTCGTAGAAGAAGCGCCACGCTAGCAGGCTCGGACGAGGGCGATAAATCTCATCCTCATTAAACTGCTGGCTCTCCTGACGACGCGGTAAGAAGATCGCTGGCGAGCCAAGCCAGGAAGTATCTTTCTCAATCTGCTGAGAAGGCACAGAGTGTACACCGAGTAGACTATTGTCACCCATTCTAAAGCCACCAGGAACGAGTGCACCATTGCCAACGAAGCTGCGGCATCCCACTTCCACGGGCATCAGGGCAACAGAGCCATGGTAAAAGACGGCAGTTCCGACTACCGCGATGTCGGCGACAAAGCTCTCATCGCCCAGGATAAGCATATCAGGGTCAATGTGTCCAACCGTCGAGACTTCCGACCAGCGACCAATGCGTGCTCCGAGCAAGCGTAAGAAGGGCAGCAGGTACAGGGTTGCGTAGAGCGTGTTGGTAAGTCCCAGGCTCAGGGCCAGAGTTTGATCAGAGATCCACTTGCGCAAGCCAAAGCTGGTGCGCAGAGAGTAGATGCCGGGCTTCACCTTTGGCATGATCAGTGCCAGCGCGAAGAGCCACTAGACTTATCAGCAGAACGCTGGGTAGCACCATCAAGGTGGGCAACAACATTACAAAGATGATACCGAAGAAGAAACCTACAAGGATAGAGAAGGGCCAGGGACGTTTATCAACCGTGGAGGCCAGGATGGTCAGCAAGCTACGCACTGTTTCCTGACGTTTGATCGGCGAGCCTCCCCAGGCCTCATTGTCGGGTATGACCTGATCGGCGTGAACCAGAGACTGCTCCAGGATAGCAACACCGCTGCCAATCTTTGCACCACCCTCGATAATGCTATTCGTACCGATGAAGGTGTCGCGGCCAATGTGAATGGGGGCAATGTGTAACCGGCCATCCTGGACAGCGTAAGGGAGCACCTGCACACCATAGCCGATACTTACATCGTCCTCAATCTCCACAAACATCGGCATACTGATCGCACCGGAGGCAAAATGGCAATTCCGGCCAACTTTAGCACCGAGCAAACGCAGGAAAGGCGGTAGGAACGGCGAGCCGGTCAGCAAACCCGCTGGCGAGAGCGCCATAATTTTACCGTAGAGCCACCAGCGCAGGTAAGTCGCGCCCCACAGCGGGTACTCACCCGGACGTACATTGGCCATGAGCAAGCGACCAACGACTCCATGTATTCAAGGAAGAGGCGCGTAAAGCCATGGGCAATCCCAGGATAGGAATGCTCAACAGCAGGAACAAGCCATACTCGGCAAGTAACTGTCCCAAGCCACAGCGCAGAATACTCCCGCTTGAGTGCCTGAGCGGCTCAGGTCTGGGCGGTCTTGCCGTCTCTTGCGAGGTAGAGCCAAGCATGTTTACTTCAATGAAGTGAGCGAGGCGGCTGACCGTCGCGTTGGCATAGAGATCACCGATGGAAAGTCCTTGCAGATTGGGTTCCTGGCGCATCTGAGAGATGACACGTGCAGCTGCCAGCGAGTGACCTCCAAGTTCGACGAAGAAATCGGCTTCGACCGAGACGCGCTCCTGACCCAGCACCTTGCCCCAGATGGTGACTATCTTGCTCTGTAAGCTCGTAGTCGGTGCGACATATGATCCAGCCTTCACACCTAACCTCGGAGAACTTGGCTCTGGCAATGCCTTGCGGTTCACCTTATCAGCGGCCAACAAGGGGAAGCTGTCGAGCACTTCGATGTATGAGGGAACCATGTACACAGGAAGACGTTGGCGTAGCACTGCGTAGATGCGCTCACGCAACTCAGACAGGTCGGCCTTCGCGCTGCGATTGTTCAGTGTGATATACGCTGCTAAATCTTGCGCCACTCCATCTTTCATCAGCGCCGTGACGATTGCATTCTCGACAGCCTCATCCTCACGGATCACCGTCTCGATCTCCGAGAGTTCGATGCGATAGCCACGGATCTTCACCTGCGTATCGATGCGTCCCAGGTACTCAATCTCGCCCGAAGAAATGAAGCGACCCAGATCTCCTGAGCGATAGAGGCGCGGTGCCCGTATCCGCTCGCTAACGATCGGATTTTCAATGAACTTGCTCTCGGTGAGATCGGGACGATTGACATAGCCAATGCCAACCCCCGGACCGCCGATGCAGATCTCTCCACTCTCTCCTTGCTCAACGGGCTGAAGTTCCTGCTCACTCAGAATATAGACGTGATAGGTTGGCAAGGGAACACCGATGGTCACGGGCCGATCGGGATAGAGTTCGCACCAGGTAGCCGTCACCGTCGTCTCGGTTGGGCCGTAGGTGTTAAGGATGCGGCGTCCTGAGCGATACCAGCGGCGGACGAGATCAGGAGGACACGCTTCACCGCCGACGAGCAGTGTGTGCACGGTAGGTATATCCTCCTCGATCGTTGACAGCAGGGTTGGTACACAGTAGAGCACCGTGATCTGGTGATCGATGAGAAATTCCGTAAGCCCTTGACCAAGACGGCGCGAGTCCGTAGGACCAGCAACCAGCGTCGCCCCCGCAATCCAAGTGGGCCAGATCTCCTCAACGGAGAAGTCAAAGGCCGTGGACATGCCCTGGTAGACACGATCGGTGTTCTTCACACCGTAGATCGCCGGGATGATGCGCAGAAAATTGGCAATATTGGAATGCGAAATGGCTACACCCTTGGGGCGACCAGTCGTACCTGAAGTGTAGATGATGTAACTTAGTGACGATGGGCTGACACGGATATAAGGATCGCTTGAAGGATGAGTTGCCAGGACTTCGGTTGCTTTGTCAAGTTCGACCACATGGCAAGGCAACCCCTGCGTTTTCTCATGCATGCTTGAGGTCGTGAGCAGGAATTGTAGGTCGGCATCTTCGGCAATAAACGCGACACGATCAGCGGGAAACGATGGGTCGAGCGGAACGAAGGCCCCACCAGCCTTGAGGACTGCGAGTATCGAAATGTAGGTATTGACCGATCGCTCCATGTAAATACCTACCGTCTGGCCTTCCTTTAAGCCGTCCTGTAAAAGAAGACGGGCGACACGGTTAGCGCGGCGATCAAGCTGTAAGTAGGTCAGCTGAGATGATTCGCATATAACAGCTATATTATTGGGATAGCGCAAACATGTCTGCTCAAAGAAGTTAGCCATGTATTTGACATTCTTCTTGCTAATAACTGTATATGCTGGATCAATACGCGTAAGGGATTTGGTCTCATTCAGTTGGTCTGTACGTAGTGGCATGAGCTTTCCTTTCGTATTATCGCGTCACTTTTCTGGTATATTCCCAAAATAGGGTTTAGAACGCGAATATTCTACGAAGATGGTCATATATACTAAATGAACTTGATAGCCTAAACCAGAAATACAACGCTAGCTTGTGCCCTTGTACTCCTTTGTAATATAGTATACCACGAGTTGGGTGGGATGTAGTATCGAATGGCTCATGAATAGACGGTGATGAATCTCACATATCTTCTTACAAGCTAGTACCTGATTACAATTTTTGGTAGTGGGGATGACAGAAAGAGGCCCTCTAGGGTACCCATAAAGGATGCTCGATCTAAAATTCTTAGCAGTGGACACAAAAAGCTAGTATGACAGTGGCTCGTTCTGCTATAATACGTAGCACACTACTTAATCACTCCGGCTTGAGCGTGCTCCTTGCCAGTAGTTTATAGAGGCGACGATGACAGGGATTATTTGCATCACCACTCTCTGTGGCGTTGAGAGAAGTGTAGGTGTTGTTCGTTCTTGATAAAGGGTACCAACGTGACCAGGCAATTACGCGAAGAGATTTTAGCTATCATCAGCCATAGCTCCGCGCAGACCCAACAGCTAGCAATGCAGCTGGGCAAACTTGTGCGCGGAGGTGAATTGCTGTTGCTCGATGGTCAGTTGGGTACGGGAAAGACGACCTTCACGCAGGGATTAGCCAAAGGGATGGGCATCGCTGAGGTTGTCAGTAGTCCAACGTTCACCTTGTTGAAAGAATATGCTGGAGCACGACGACCGTTGTCTGATGGAGTAGAAAGACAAAGTGGACGCGTCTCGCGTACGCAACAAGTTGGTAGTCCTGCTCTCTATCATTTTGACTTGTACCGCCTGGATGTGCCAGAGGAGATTATTGAGCTGGGGTTTGAGGACTATTTTTATGGTTCTGGTGTCTGCGTAGTGGAGTGGGCGGATAAGGCTGGTGCACTCTGGCCGGATGAGCGGCTCTATATCCGTATGAACGTCGTGAATGAAACGGAACGTGGTATTGTCTTTATAGCAACAGGTGAGCGTTATTGTGAACTGTTGCAACAATTTCAGAAGAAGTCCTATGCTACTGCTAGCTCTTGATACTTCTACTCGCCAGTCAAGTATTGCTCTCTGCTCTGAAGAGGAACTGTACGGCGAATATACGTGGCACGTTGGTAATAATCACAGCGTGGAATTATTGGAGAACATTCGACATCTTGTCACTGAATGTCAGATGACGTTGCCGCAGATTGATGTGGTTGCCGTCGCAACGGGTCCAGGTTCATTTAATGGTGTACGTGTTGCTCTCGCCACAGCCAAAGCGCTGACCTTTGCGTTACATAAAACACTGGTAGGTGTGAGCACCTTGGATGTGATTGCAGCTCAACAACCGTGGTATGGTCCTGTCTGTGCAGTGTTAGAGGCGGGTCGTTCTGAGCTTTATGCGGCTTGTTACCAGACGTGTGAAAGTATTGTGGGGGGGACGCTGGATGGTCGCCTGCGGCGTGTAAGCCCGTATCTGTTAGAGACACCACAGCAACTAGTTGCTCGCCTGAAAGAGCAGGCGCATGAATGGCTTGGGGTGGCTGGAGAGCGTCAATTACTGCCTTTTCTCTTTTGCGGTGAAATAAAGCCCGCATCACGCGATGTATTGCAAGCGGCTATGCAAGAGCAAGGGTTAATGTGCCATTTTATCACTAGTGTTCTTGCCGCAAGACATGCATCAGCGCTAGCCATGCTGGCATTGCAGAGCTTGCGTGAAGGGACGCTAGATGATCCTTTGCATCTCGAACCACTCTACTTGCGGCGTCCCTCGATTACGACAAGTACGCGCAAGCAGCCTCTACTCGGAGATGCATCGCCACACAATACGGGCCAAGCGACCACAGAAAGGGGAGAGGGTGCGTTACGGCATTGAACGAATGACGATGGCAGACGTGCCTCGCGTGGTCGAGATTGAACGTCTAGCCTATCCATCCACTTGGCCTCCCAGCGCTTATCGCAAAGAGTTACAGGACAATCGCTGGGCGCATTATATTGTGCTACGCGACAAACAGATTGCTGAGGAACGTTTGCATGCACCTGCCGTAGAGCAAGAGAAACCACGTCGCAGTCGTCTCTTTCCTCTCTCTCTCTTATCGAGTCGGCCAGCCGTCACCGTCCTCTCACCGGAGCTAGCGTCAATTATTGGCTTTGCTGGCTTGTGGCTCATGGTAGACGAAGCTCATGTCACAACTATTGCCCTGCATCCTAGCTATCGTCGGCAAGGATTGGGTGAATTTTTGTTGGTCAACCTTATTGATATTTCTTATAATATCGGTGCAAAGTGGATCACCTTAGAAGTGCGTGTTTCTAATTCTAGTGCGCAGAATCTCTATCGTAAATATGGTTTCCGCGAAGCCGGGCTACGTCACCGCTACTATAGTGATAACCAGGAGGATGCCCTGATCATGTGGACGGATGAGATCAATTCACCCAGCTATAGGCAAAAATACCTGGAGTTGAAAACGACCTTGTTGGACAAATTGAGTCCCCAATAAGGCTATCTCCGCGTAAGATATATGGTAAATGGAATAGTTTATTATGCTTATACTTGCTATTGAAAGTTCATGCGATGAGACGGGGGCTGCGCTGGTGAGAGACGGTCGTTATCTGCTCTCTAATGTGGTGGCCTCGCAAATTGATATTCATAACCGCTACGGTGGAGTTGTCCCCGAAGTAGCATCGCGCCAGCAACTAGCGGCGATCATACCTGTAATTGAGACGGCATTAGAGCAGGCTGGTTGTTCCTGGAATGATATTGATGCCATGGCAGCTACCTATGGACCTGGTTTGGCTGGATCATTGCTCGTGGGTCTCACGGTTGGCAAGGCATTGGCATTGGCACGTGATCTGCCT
>VBJK01000106.1 GCA_005879655.1 Chloroflexota bacterium
GATGCCGCCTTACCTCTCTTCCGCGCTGAACGTGCACGCTTGGGCGAAGCCAGCACTTATATAGGCCTAGCTGATCTTTATCTGGCGATGCAGGACTGGTTGCAGGCTAAAACGTGGTATGAGCAGGCATTGCCCCTCTTTATCGCTGTGCAAGATCGACTGGGGCAAGCCAATACTTTGATTGATCTTGGTCGTGCTCGTTTTGCTCTGGACGAATATGAGCAAGCAATGGCCGATGAGCAGCAGGCAACTGCCCTCTTCCGTGCTCTCGGTGAGACCACATGGGCTGAGCGTGCTGAGTCCTACCTGCAAGCTATGCAGCAGGCTCTTGCACAGGTCCAGGAGCAGACAAAACGTTCACAGCTGGAAGCATCGATACAGACTGTCCTCACGGCTCTCTCGACCTTTGCCCAGGCAGATTGGCAGACCCGTCGTCAACTGCTCACTGACCATCCTGAATTATTGCAGGAAGAGGTGATAGAGCCACTCTTCGCTCAACTGTCGGCCAGTGCTCAAGCACAGCAGAATAATGACGCGCTCGACTATTATGAGCAATTACAAGCCCTGTTGCGGCGTTGTCGCACTTGGCCGATCAACGCGCTATGGTACTTCGCGCAATATATGCGTCTGGGCGATAACATTGCTATTCCCGCTGCGTATGAGCCTGCTGTGATGCGGATTGCCATCCTGCTGGCTAAGCCTGAGCGAGATGAAGAGACCTCCTTGCAAGCGATCCAGGCCATGCAGACGTTATTGGACTCGCTTCCTGCTGATGTGCCAGCGCTCTTTCGCGGAGCCTTGCTCCGTGATCTGGCTGAACGTCTACTGGCATTGCCTCCTCATCATGCTCTACGCAACCTCACCACCATTGAGCACCACTATCGGGAAGCACTTGCTTGTTATCAGCACAGCGAAAGACCAGTCAGCGTAGGCTATATTCAACGGGCGCTTGGCGAACTTTGCTTGCATCAGGGACGCACTGAAGAGGCATTACCACTGCTTAGCGCGGCATTGCAGGTGTTACGAGAGAGCAGCTATGAACGACACAAGCAGGACGCCGCCTGGATTGCATCAACGTATGCAGATGCCCTGGACAGATTGGGACGTTTACAGGAGGCTCTGTCAGCCTATAGCGAGGCCATTACGCTCCAGCCAGCATTGGCCGCGCTCTATCGCAATCGGGCAGTAGTGTTTATCCATCTCCGTCAGCTAGAGGCAGCGGAAAGCGATCTGGCGCAGGCGGTCGCACTCGATGGGCACGAGCAGAGTCCTTATCTCTGGTATCATCGTGCCCAATTGGCTCTTGCACGGGGGGATGGTGCCCAGGCTGAGCGGATGCTCGCTGAGGTGCTGCAACGAGATGAGACGTTCGATGTCACCTTTGTACGTGCACAAAGCGCCTGGTTGCTTGGCGATCTAGCTGCCACACAGCAAGCCTTACGGCAAGCATGTCAGCAGACCGATATGGAGGCACGCCGTGCGATGCAACGTGACATGGAGAGGCTTTTCGTGGAACATCCAGCCTTGGCTGGCCGCGCTGAACTGCAAGAGATTTTCGAGGGAAAATAAGGGAAAGAAAAATAGCATGAATATAGATAACACACAAATGGAACAGTTATGTGCAGCTTTCGTGAGCGCTTTTCCTACACGCCAGGATTTAGAGATGATGGTCTTTTATCAATTAAATGAAAATCTTTCCAGTATTGTGAGAGAGGACAACCTTGAGAAGATTGTCTTTGAACTTACTAAGTGGGCAATGACAAAGGGGAGATTAGAAGAGCTTGTCAGTGGGGCTTGCAAACAGAATCGTGGCAATCCTCAACTGAGAAATATCGCTGAGCAGCTCAGATCGAACAATGATCAGCATCCACCGCGCGGTTCTGGTTCCATCACGGTGACAGCTAATCATGGGAGTATGGCAGCCAACACCGGGCAGGGAGATATCCAGCAGCAGATGGATGGGCAAGCGAGGCACTCCCACGGGAAAGCACAACGTCGGTCAGATCGTCAGCCGGAGCAACTGCGTCCGACGATAGGCTTGCTGACTGCATTGCCAAAGGAATACGCGGCGATGAGCGTGCTGCTCGACAATACAGTCAAATTTACGCCTCCAGAGGAGAGAACCAGTCATCCGTATACGTTGGGTGAAATCCCTGTGACGGGAGGAGGCAAGTTGCATGTGGTACTGGCTCTGCTGCCTACTATAGGTCTGACGCTGGCTGCAACAAGAGCTACACGTCTGCTGGAACATTTTCCTGCTGTACAAGAGTTGATCATGGTGGGTATCGCGGGGGGAGTGCCTGATCCTGAGAGAGCAACTGAGCACGTGCGCCTGGGCGATATCGTCGTCTCCGATCAATACGGCGTGGTGGAATACGATTTCATCACAAGAATGACGAGCGAGACTATCTACCGGCCCTGGCTGGCATGGATAGAACAGGCAATGGCACGCCTGAACGTTACGCGTCCACCCAAAAAGACCGATATTCTGGCTTCGTTTGCCACAGAACCTCCTAGCAGGCTGACTCATCCCTCAGACCCACAAAGGATAGTAGATGAGCCACGCGTCTTCCTAGCTCCTATTGCCTCTTCAAATACGCTGCTCAAAGATCCTGTGTTGCGCGATGAGCTACGTGTTCGCTATGGCGTTAAGGCCATTGAGATGGAAGGGGCTGGTGTTGCAGATGCTACCTGGGACCCGAAAGCAGGTTATCTGGTAGTTCGTGGCATCTGCGACTATTGCGATGCTAACAAAAATGATAAATGGCACTCCTATGCTGCTATTGTTGCGGCGGCGTATACGCGTGCGTTGCTGGCATCTTTGCCTGCTGCTGGCGGGGGACTAGTGGAGTAGATCTGCGCCACTCAAGATTGTTCACATTTTTGGCCGTTTTTGCTCTATACTTGCTTGTTTGAATCGTCTATAAAGTTAAGAAAGTTGTTTTTGAGAGTGATTGGATACATGCTATAGAAAGAGTAAGCATACAATGTATTCGCCAGCAACTCGCCTCTTAACCGTACTAGACGTGCTACAGACCCGTCCCGGCTGGACAGCTAGCGAACTTGCCAAACGCTTGCAGGTTAATACACGTAGCATACGGCGCTACATTACCACCCTACAGGATCTGGGTATTCCAGTAGTCGCCGAGCGAGGACGTTATGGAGGCTACCGACTGCGCCCCGGCTTTAAATTACCGCCGCTGATGCTGAATGATGATGAAGCTCTGGCAGTGACGCTGGGACTACTGGCGGCACAACGCTTTGGCCTTGCCAGTGTTGTACCCGCAGTTGAAGGCACACTGGCGAAAATCGAGCGCGTGCTGCCACAGACTATCCGCGATCAAGCACAGGCCATACAGGAGGCGATGCTAGACTTGCCAGCGAGGCACTGCGTTGCTCCTAAGCAAACTACGGCGGACCACTTACCGGATCTCTACTATGTGGAAGCACTATTGGAGACAACCCTTGAAAGAGTACGCTGGTCCATTCCCCCGGCGTTCGCTACGCTAGAGGAGCGTTCAGATGGCGTGCTCTTGCGTGCCTATGATTGCGATTTAGAGTATATGGCCCGCTTTTTACTCGTCCTTGGCTGCCCCTTCCACGTTCAGCAACCTCATGAGTTATTGGATGTATTGGAAAAGCTAGCACATGGTATTCTATCAGCCGTGCAATGTAATAGATTAGTGCTGCGCAATTGAAGCTACAAGTATCGTAACTGTTCAGGACGCCCCACCACCTGCGGTGGGCGTCCTGAACAGTTACTTCTCTACCAGACTACCAACAAGCCGACATCGGTCTGCTCTTGCAGAACATCCTCCACAGAACGCAGAGAGGGAGCAACTTTGAGGTGTCCCAGCAAGCGGTGCAATTTGCCAACCTCCGGCTGCATACCCAGACGTTCAAAGCCATCCAAAGCTTGTTGTGCCCAATGTGTCATCTCATCCAATCTTTTCTGCTTATCTGTCTTATTCCGCCTTCCCTGTTGCAGTGCAAGGTACGCCAGGGAGCGCTTATAGTAAGCTGCACGTCTGCGATCCTTGTTCCGTTCAGCAACCGCTAGGCCCGCTTTTAGCAAGCCTTCAGCTTTATCAAACAAGCCTCGCCCCTTAGCAATATCAGCTAAAAACTGTTGCACATAGATGACACAACGCTGCCAGCAGATCTTGTGTGCACCGTCAAGCGCCTCGTTGAAGTGCCTTTCCGCTCGGTCCCGATCTCCCTTTGCCATGTACATCACCCCGTAGTAGTACTTGATGGTCAGTTGATGGCGTGGACGTTCCGCCTCACTCAAACCTGGCTGACACACGAGTCGATCAGCTCTTTTTAACCAGCGTTGCGCACCTGCGACATCATTGGTCCTGATATGCCATTGCACGAGATGCTCGGCCAGGGCCGCTTGCACACTCAAACTTACACAGCGGTGCTGCCTCCAAGCCTGTCGCAGTAGCTTCTCTGCTGCGACAACATCTCCCATCTGCGTGAGCGTAAACCCTTGTTCTACCATGGCCTCTATGGCCGTTGCTTTATCGGCCCGTTTCTCAGCCGCTCGTCGCAGCCACCCCAACCAGAAGAGCCTCGCTTTCCAACAGCCATAGATGCTCGTCATCCACAGGAGCCTTTCGCTATGCCAGAGTGCCCGCATAGTCTCGTATTGATCGCGCTCAGCACACCACTCACACAGAGTCTGCACATTCTCCCATTCCTCTTCAATGGGATCGTACTGCTGCGCCCACTCCATCCCATCCAGCCCACCATGCGCCTTCGTGAATGAAAGCCACCATGCCATCCAACGCGTGCGCGCCTGCTGCTCCCAGTCTGGTACCTCTTTGAGTTTGGTACCAACGAAGGCGCGCGTCAGTGGATGAAGCCCATAACGAGTAAGGGTCTTGCCACCATCGTCATACACTTCGATCAAAGACAGCTCTATCAGTCGTAGCAAGGCTTGCTCTAGCCGTACATTAGGCATGGCGACGACCGCACTGAGTGCTTCTTTGCTTGCTGAACCTACAAAGAAGGACGCTGCTAACAGTACCTGCTGTGCATCGGGACTACTTGCTAATGCAGCCCAACTTCTCGTGAAGAGATGAACTAAGACATCTCCCACGCCACGCAACCCGTGCAAGACTTGATGGAGACTGTGCCCACTACTTTTTAAGTCACCCATCGTCAGCGCAATGGCCTGCGGATTCCCGCGCGTGATCCGCACCAAGTCGAGCAGATCCTTCGTCTCTGCGCCTTCCAGGGTAGACAGTTTCAACCTGCGGGCATGGTAACGGATAAGCTCAAGAGCATCATCGCCCTCTAACCCATTGAGGTGAAAGCTGCGCGCTTGCTGGAGTTGATGAGTATCACGGCTAGTGACCAGCACTTTACTTGGTATGGGGATCTGCTGTATCCAGGTGAGCAGATCCGGGTCAACTACGGTGTCGAAATTGTCAATAATCACTAACGTCTGATAGCTATGCAGCAGTTCATTGATGCGGGTATGCTTTTCAGCAAAGGGTAATTGAGCCACAGAGGGATAGTCGAGCACACGTGCGATGGTATCCAGGATCTCGTGTAGCCAGTGCTTCTGCTCTAAGCGGTCTCCTGCTGAGATCCATACAGCGGCATCAAAGAGCGCATTTGGCATAAACGCCGCTTCTAGCAGACATTGATAAGCGACTTCGATAGCCAGTGTCGTTTTGCCCACACCACCCATCCCTTCAATCGCCAGCAAGCAATGGAAGGAGTTCAGACCCTCCATAACTGAGACCAGATCCAGTTGGCGGCCAAGCATGTCGTCAAAGCGGGGCGGCAGATTCTGATACAGGCGAGGGACAGGAAGTGGAGGCATTTTTGCCGCAAGGTCATCCTGTGTAAGCCATTCAGGGAGTTCTAACGGACTATCGCTTACAAACACAGCACGAATCAGGTTGTCCATCTTATCTTCCATTGAACTCATTGCTCCTTTCGAGTCTCATCTGTATGATCTGTGAGGCGATAGAGTTGTCGAAACCGTGCCCGCGCCTTTGCCAGGTAGGTTGTCACTGTACTCTCTGTGTACCCCAGTTGGCGAGCGACCTCAGCTCGTGTATACCCAATGGCGTTCAATATAAGAATATTCCTTAACACAGGTTCCATCTTCGCTAAGGTATATCGAACACAATCTACCTCCACCACAAATTCTGAGTCGGCCTGGTAGGCGATAGGCTCGGATGTGCTCTCGTTCTCTTCCAATGTGTCATGCCCGCCCCGGCGGTCTTTTCTTAGCCAATCCAAAGCCAAGTTCCTGGCAATCGTCAGGAGCCAGGCTCTGAAGCGAGTCGGCTCTTTGAGCCTGTGGATATGCTTCCAAGCTTTGATATACGTCTCCTGCCAAAGCTCCTTTGCAATCTCATCGCTCCGTACCACTTTCAGCAAGCAGACATAGATCTCCCCCTTATAGCGCAGAAAAAGGATGCAAAACGCATTCTGATCCCCATCTTTTGCGCACATGATAAGCACTTCATCCGGTCTATCATCCGATTTGTCACACATAAGTGGGCTCCCTCTTACATAAAGGGTACCGTAACGAAGAACTCTGGTACCTTTCACCCTCGTTTGGTACCAGAGGCCCAAACGTTCTTCTGTTAACCAACATTTAGCAATTCACGCTTTTTAGGAATGATCGCAGAAGCTATTGCAATATAGAGCGTGACTTTTCATCTGTATCAAAGGCAAGGTTTACATTTCTGATCACTCCCAGATATAAAGGTGACGTAAATAACGAGGTAAATCTTAATTAGGGAAGTTTGATACAAACACACTCAAAGTTTTTGCAAAAAACATATTAATGTGATATAGTTTCTCTTAGAAGGAACGTGTTCCTGCGGGAACGAGAAAAGAGGGTTGTATGAAGACAGAAAAATTTACTGATAAGGCGCGAGAAGCCATCCAGGATGCCTCTGCGCTGGCACAAGAATACCATCATAGCCAGATCGAACCCGAACATTTGCTAGATGCTCTCTTAAAGCAAGAGGGCGGTGTTGTACCACAGATTATCCAGAAAGCTAGCGGCAATCTGCAAGTAGCACAACGACTGCTGGAGAGCGAATTTCCACGTATGGCGCGTGTCTATGGCGCTAGCGAGCCGGGCATCTCCTCACGCTTACGCAAATTATTAGAGGATGCCTGGAAAGAGATGAGTAACTTTAAAGACGAGTATCTAAGCGTAGAGCACTTGCTACTGGCAATGTTTCTTGCCGATGGCATAGTACAGCGTGCATTGAAAGCCGCAGGACTCACGCGCGATCTCGTACTACAGGCGCTCACCTCTATTCGTGGCGCGCAACGTGTCACCGATCAGAATCCAGAAGGCAAATATCAGGCATTAGAGAAATACGGACGTAACCTGACCGAACTGGCGCGCCAGGGCAAGCTCGATCCAGTGATTGGACGCGACGAAGAGATTCGGCGTGTCATCCAGGTACTGAGTCGGCGCACGAAAAATAATCCTGTCCTCATCGGTGAACCGGGTGTTGGTAAGACCGCCATCGTTGAGGGGTTAGCGCAACGTATTGTGCGTGGCGATGTACCTAAAACGCTGGTGGACAAGCAGGTCGTGACATTGGATCTGGGTTCACTCGTTGCCGGTGCGAAGTATCGCGGCGAATTTGAGGAACGCTTAAAGGCTGTACTCAAAGAAGTGACCAGCTCTGAGGGCGGTATCATCCTCTTTATCGACGAATTGCATACGCTGGTGGGAGCTGGCGCAGCCGAAGGAGCAATGGATGCCTCGAATATGCTCAAGCCGATGCTGGCGCGTGGCGAACTGCATTGTATCGGCGCAACCACGCTCGATGAGTACCGCAAACATATCGAGAAAGATGCGGCATTAGAGCGCCGTTTCCAGCCTGTGCAGGTCGAGCAGCCCACAGTTGAGGATACCATTAGCATCCTGCGTGGTTTGAAGCCGCGTTACGAAGTGCATCATGGCGTACGCATTCAGGATAGCGCGCTAGTCGCGGCAGCAGTGCTCTCTAACCGCTATATCACCGACCGCTTTCTGCCAGACAAAGCCATCGACCTGATCGATGAAGCTGCCAGCCATCGCCGTGTTGAACTGGATAGCACACCCAGCGAGATCGATGCGCTAGAGCGGCGCATCCGGCAGTTACAAGTTGAGCAGGAAGCGTTGAAGAAAGAGACCGATCCGGCCAGCCGTGAGCGGCGCGACAAAGTTGAGCGCGAGATCGCCAATGCGAATGAACAACTGCATGCGCTGAAAATGTCATTAGAGAGCGAGCGTGAACCAGTTGAAGAGCTACGCCGCCTGAAGAAGCAGTTAGAAGAGGCGCAGGTCGAGTATGAGAAGGCCGAGCGTGCATACGATTATGAGGCGATGGCGCGGCTGAGCTACGGCACGATCAAGGGACTGGAAGAGCGCATCAGGGAGATGGAAGCCCAGCTCACCAATGTCCATGGCGCACGCATGCTCAAAGAAGAAGTGGATGCTGAAGATGTCGCTGAGATCGTCTCAAAATGGACACATATCCCGGTAGCGAAATTGATGCAGGGCGAGGTAGAGAAATTGCTGACCATGGAAGATCACTTGCGGCAACGTGTAGTTGGGCAGGATCACGCGCTACAGGTTGTCGCCGATGCTATTCGTCGTTCGCGTGCCGGTCTGCAAGATCCTAACCGTCCCTTGGCCAGTTTCCTGTTCCTGGGACCAACAGGAGTGGGCAAGACCGAGCTGGCGCGTGCCTTAGCCCAATTTTTGTTCGATAGCGAGCAAGCGATGGTACGTATCGATATGTCAGAGTACATGGAGAAGCATACCGTCTCCCTCTTGATCGGTGCGCCTCCCGGATACATCGGCTATGAAGAGGGTGGACAACTAACCGAGGCAGTCCGGCGACATCCCTATTGTGTTGTCTTGCTGGACGAGATCGAGAAGGCAGCCCCGGAGGTCTTTAACGTCCTGCTGCAATTGTTGGATGATGGTCGGCTCACCGATGGTCAGGGCCGTACGGTGGACTTCAGAAACACCATTATTATCATGACCAGCAACATTGGTCAGCAGTGGTTCCTAGAGTTCGAGCACATGGATGAGGAAAGTGTACAGCGCACAATTCGTGAGCGGTTGCGCGAAGAAGGTTTCCGACCGGAGTTTATCAACCGTATCGACGAAGTGATCATCTTCCACCAGATTAGCAAGGAGCAGATCAAGGCTATTGTGGAGATCCAGCTTAATCGTTTGCGGCCACGTCTGGCTGAGCGTCACATTACGCTGCGTCTCACAGATGCCGCCAAGGATCTGCTGGCTAACGAGGGCTATGATCCACAGTTCGGTGCTCGTCCGCTCAAACGCGTGATCCAGCACGAAGTGGAGAATCGTGTTGCACGTGGACTGCTCGATGGCAATATCCGTGATGGGGATGATGTTGAGGTTGCTGTTAAAGATGGCAGGCTGCTGATTGCTGCACATCATAAAGCTACGGTATAATCTGGGCGGACTGAAGCGAGGGTCCAGGGGCAGAAGGTTTCCCTTTGCCTAAGTCCGCACCTAATCATAGGGCCATCCCCAAGTGAGACGTATTGGAGTGATGGGACTCATTTGCCTGTGAGCCGTGCCACCACCGGAGCAAAATTCTCCATCTGCCCCTCATAAATCTGAAGGTAGGAGAACCCGTAACGGTCTCGTTGCTCAATGAGCTGCGCAACCGCCTGTTCAGTGCTGACTGGTCTTTTTGGAATGGGCGGGCCTCCTGCCTGAGAAGAGAGATCAACCCCACTATCAGTAATCATCAAGTCAAAGACTGTCTGGCATAGTTCCAGCTGTGAGAAGCGCTCCCCGGCAGCTTCTTTGATCCATGCAACCTTTTGCTCCAGGCTTGCATCTGTCTGGTCTACACCTCGCGCAGTGATTTTTGATCCGACGGCAATGATATCGGCTTCCCTCGCTGCTAATCTGAGCATCCGTTCGCCCGTTCCCGCGATAAGAAGCGGCGGGTGCGGCTTCTGGACTGGTCTGGGATATCCCTTCATCTCTGTTATGGCGTAATACTTCCCTCGAAAATTGACCGTCTCTTGCGTGAAGAGCTGTTTCACGATCTGAAGCGTTTCCGCAAGCTGACCGACGCGCGTGCCGGGATTTTCAAAGGGCAGGCCCATCTGCTCAAACTCCGCCGAGGAGACGCCTGCACCCAGGCCAAGTTCAAAGCGGCCAACGGAAAGCAGATCCAGCGTAGCGGCTTCTCTAGCCAGAAGTACAGGATGACGATACCCATTACAGAACACATAACTGCCAACACGCAGTGATGAAGTCACTGAGGCTGCTACAGCTAGCGCCGGAACAGGTGCTAGGCTCCCTACGTTTGTGCGGTCTGGGATTAACAAGGTCTCATAGCCAAGCTGTTCGACTCTGCGGGCGGTCTTGATCCAATCTGCCTGCGATTGAGTATAAGCAGCTACGACACCAAAACGAAATGGTCGATGCATTCTGGTCACTCTCTTTCTTCGTACCCCTTCTATGAGATTTTGATAACCGAGTCTTGCGTGCATTGGCATACATCCTTGACACACCTATTCTACGTCGATTTGCTATAGCAATGCTAGCAGATAAGATTTCGCATACTACAACGGCCTACTCAACCCTGCTACAAGTGACGAATTGGTTTTAAGTGCCACCCTTTAAAGCGTACTATTACCGACCAGCTTACGCCAATAAGTGAGCTGTAGTAGTATGCATTATATATAGCTAGTAAAGAGGTCCAATGTTGCTGCGATTGCGCGTGAGTGAAGTTGCTCAAGAGAAAAAGATCGGCATGGCGAAACTTTCAAGGCTTTCCGATATTTCTTATAAAACTGTACAGAAAATTTTTCGCAATCCATACCATGATGCATCTGTTTCTACCATCAACCGTATAGCCAGAGTATTGGAAGTACCGGCAACAGATCTTCTAGAAGATGTGCCACAAGATCAGGTGCCGGAAAAGTATCGGCTCCCTCCAATAATTGGAAGATAGTCTAATATAAGAAAAAATTCAGGTAGTTTGTGATTCGAGTCTTAATAAGGAGTGCTACTGATGAAAAATGAGACTCTTGAACTGTTCTACTCCTATGCACCAGAAGACGAAGCACTCCGTAAGGAACTCGATAAACACCTCACATTCTTAAAGCGAGAGGGCCTTATCAGCGATTGGCATCATAAAAAGATCAGTGCAGGAGGTCACTTTGTAGAGGAAGTTGACAGTCACCTCCAATCTGCTCGTATTATTCTCCTCCTCATCAGCCCGGATTTTATCGCCTCAGATTATTGCTATGGTACCGAACTACAGGAAGCAATGAAACGATCAAAAGAGGGAACTGCTTGTGTTATTCCCATTCTTCTACGTCCTTGTGACTGGCAGACGCCACTCTTTGGAGATCTGCAAGCATTACCTCGTGATCAGAGAGCCATAACTGCATGGTCTAACCAGGATTCAGCATTCACTGAGATTGCAAAAGCAATTCGTGATATGATTTACGCGTTGCGGCAACATCCAAGCAGCAACATGCAGCTTCAAATGAATGCCGTCAAGAAACAACAACGTCACAGAGGAAAAAAAGTTGGAGAGAGTCTCACAATGGGTAGTGGTACGCCAGATAGCTCAACAACGCTCGCCTCATCAGCTTCTTTGAGTGCTACTACACTCAAAAAGATGATAGATCGCTATTATAAAGAGTTGCACGAGTATCAAGGCAAAGCTGACTATGAACTCGCTGTCAGAAGTGCCTTTCAAAACCTGCTTGCAGAAGCTGCACGTCTCGTGAAATGGACTTTGATCCCAGAGCAGACGATCGAAAGTGGCCTTCGTCCTGACGGCATACTACGAGATAACTTTGATCTGCGTCGTGGCTATTGGGAGGCAAAAGGGCCAAAGAGTGATCTAGAGCAAGAGATCAAAAAGAAGATTGCTGCCGGATATCCCCTTACGAACACCATTTTCGAGAACACAAAATGGGCTATTCTTTATCAAAATAAGAAACGACAATTTGAATATGATCTACAAAACCCCCATGATGTCCGTGCCCTGCTCAGAGATTTTCTGGCCTACACAGAACCAGATATAGCAAGCTTCGAGGCAGCTGTACAGGAGTTTAAAGCAAGCATCCCCGAATTGGCAAAAAAATTGTCGGAGATTATTGAGCAGGAACATAAACTGAATAAAAGATTTATCGCTGCCTTCCATAAATTTACTGAACTTTGCCGTACATCGCTCGATCCAAAGATTAGCAAAGAAACGATAAATGAGATGTTAATACAGCATCTCTTAACTGAACGCATCTTCCGTACTGTTTTTCAGAATACCGACTTTGTAAACCGTAATGTGATTGCCGCTGAAATTGAGAAAGTCATCCAGGCTCTTGCTAGCCGTTCTTTCAATCGCCATGAATTTCTGAAATCGCTTGATCGCTTCTATGTAGCCATCGAGGCCGCCGCTAAGGGAATCGAAAGTTGGTCTGAGCGTCAAAGTTTCCTCAATACCGTCTATGAGCGTTTCTTTCAAGGATATGCAGAAAAACAAGCCGATACACATGGTATTGTCTACACACCGCAAGAGATTGTCGATTTCATGTGTGCCAGTGTGGAAGAGGTGTTACAAAAGGAGTTTAGCACATCTATCTCGGAGCCAGGAGTGCAGATACTTGATCCTGCGACAGGTACAGGGAGCTTTATCGTCAACCTTATCCATCGCATCCCACCTCATCAACTCAAACATAAGTATCACCATGATCTCTTTTGCAATGAAATCATGCTACTTCCCTATTATATCGCCTCGCTCAATATTGAACATGAGTACTATGTGAAGATGGGAGAATACGGGCCATTTGAGGGTATTTGCTTTGCCGATACGCTAGAGTTAGCCGAAGGGCAACAACTACCTTTGTTCGTAGAAGAGAATACTGAGCGGGTACAACGTGAAAAAGAGGCCCAGATTATGGTAGTGATTGGGAATCCACCCTACAATGCCTGGCAAGAGAACGAGAATGATAACAATAAAAACCGCCGCTATCCTAGTATTGATTTACGGGTAAGCCAAACTTATGCCAAAGACTCTAAAGCTAGCAATAAGAATGCACTCTCAGATGCTTACGTAAAGTTCTTTCGCTGGGCCATAGATCGTTTACAGGGACGTGATGGACTTGTCTGCTTTATCTCAAACAATTCATTTGTTGATCAGATTGCATTTGACGGGATGCGTAAACACTTTGTGCAAGACTTCACTTCTATCTATCACCTTGACTTACATGGCAACGTACGCAAAAACCCCAGGCTCTCTGGCACAACACATAATGTTTTCGGTATCCAGGTTGGCGTAGGTATCACGATTGCTGTACGATTATCGCAAAGCTCTGTTAAGAAATTGTATTACTACCGTGTACCAGAAGATTGGCGCAAAGCAGAAAAATTAGCGTTTCTAGCCGAAAAGAAGAGCTTAGAGGGAATAGAATGGCAGCAGTTACAGGTTGATGAGAAGTATACCTGGATTACCAATGGAATGTACTCTGACTTTTCAAAATTTCTTCCTCTTGGAACAAAAGAAGCCAAGGCCTTAAAAAGGCATGAAGCAACGCTATTTAGCTTATATAGCAGTGGTATCAAAACAAACCGAGATCAATGGGCTTACGATTATAACCATGAAAAACTTACCATAAAAATCCAGCGCTTCACTGATACGTATAATAGCGAAGTAGATCGGTGGAAAAGGCGTGGTAATACTACCTTGAAAACTGATGAATTTGTCACATACGATGATACAAAAATTAAATGGAGCGAAGGTCTAAAGCTCAATTTACAACGCGGCATCTATGCAAATGCTGATGAGAAAAAGATACGTCAGTGTTTGTACCGCCCTTTCTGCAAATTATGGCTTTTCTTTGACCGCGCGCTTACAGAGCGAGTCTATCAGTTTCCTCAAATCTTCCCGACTCCGGCGAGTGAACAGGAAAATATTGTTATTTGCCTGAGTGCAATAGGTAGTAGTAAGTTGTTTCATTGCTTGGTCAACAATTGTATAGCAGACTTGCACTTGACGGGTGATTCCCAATGTTTCCCATACTATACTTATGCGGAAGATGGTAGTAACCGTCGCGAAAACATCACCGATTGGGCACTCAGTCGATTTCAAGCCAAATATAGCTCCAGCGTGACCAAATGGGATATCTTCCACTACGTCTATGCTATACTGCATCATCCGCAATACCGTGAACGCTACGCTGAAAATCTTAAACGAGATCTGCCACACATCCCGCTAGTGCACGATGTGGAAAAATTTCAGTGTTGTGTTACTCTTGGTCGGCAATTAATGAGCCTTCACTTGAACTATGAGCAAGAAAGAGAATATAAGCTCAATTGGCACTTTAACAAGGATATCCCATTTAGTTGGCTCGTTGAGAAAATGAAGCTTACATCCGATAAGACAGCTGTAATTGTTAATGAGAGTCTCACACTGGCTGGCATACCACAAGCATGTTTTGCGTATCGACTAGGGAATCGCTCGGCACTCGAATGGGTAATTGACCAATATCAGGTGACAACAGATAAGAGAAGCGGTATTGAAAGTGATCCCAACCGTTTGGATGACGAGCAGTACATTGTGCGCCTGATCGGTAGAGTGGTAACAGTAAGCCTTGAGACAGTGAAGCTGGTCAATGATTTAGCACAGGCTGTCACTGTCGAGGATTGGTTAGGGGAAAGTATGTATGCTACATCACCCTCTAACAAATTGCTGTAATTCGATAGCGTATCTTACTTCCCAAATAGTCTAGTGCTCACCTTGCTTCGTGAAATGAGAATACCATATTGATACACGATGATTCACTACCCAACACCCATGAGCAACTATTGCAAACCCTAAGCACAATGCTCATCGCAGTACACGCGCTACAGACAGAGGCCGACACTCTCCCCGTCGCGCACAGTATGCGCGCTGGATTGCTAACCTTAGAGCAGATGACGCGCGCAGCATTGGAGCTTGTACGCACCGCCCATGACGAGCAAGTACCAGCTGAACTGGAAGGGGTCACGCTAGCAGAGGCATTGTCTCGTAGTGCCGAGGAGACTGCGGAGGTATACGGCCTATCCAGTCGTATCTCCATTACTGGCATCGATGAGCAGGGAAAACCTCTTGCACATACACTCTCTCCATTCAGTGAGCGCTTACTCTTTCGTGTGGCAAAGGAGGCCCTTGACCAGGTACAGCACCGTACAGCAGCGCACAAATTGCGCTTAGTACTGCATTATGGCGTGCAAGATGTATCGATGAGCATCGAGGATGATGGACTCAACGTAGATATTCCTGCTGTAGCAGATGAAGAGCCGCTTCTGGATACCACTGAGCCGATCCCACCACTGCCATCTTCCCAGACGGATCACAGCAATAGGGAAAATCCCATTTTCCGTAATCTGCGTACTCGTCTCGCACAACTGGGTGGCACTCTCACGATCAGTTCGCTTGGGGAACGTGGTACTCGTGTTCAGGCACGTGTCCCCTATGCACACTCCGCTCAAAGTGGAGGGACAGACACCATTGGCCTGGGTAGCGCATCTACCACAGAGGCTAGCGCTGATGCGGTTACAGCGGCCAGCAACGGCCCAATACGCATTCTAGTAGTAGATAGTCAAGCAGTAGCGCGCGCTGGCCTGCATTACCTACTCGAACGCTATACCGATTTGCAGATTATTGGCGAAGCTGCCGATGGCGTGCAGGCCGTCAGCGAGACATTAGAGTTAGGACCACAGGTTGTATTACTGGATGCACACTTGCCCAATGGACAGAGCCTGGAGACGCTACGGCAGATCAAACAGCTCAACCTAGATACCAAAGTACTGCTGCTAGCAACACAGGAGCGTGAAGAATACTTGTACGAGAGCTTGCGCGCCGGTGCTGATGGCTACGTGCTCAAGGATATTGCAGCGGATGAGTTGGCACAGGCGGTACGTGTAGTTGCGCGGGGAGAAGTGCTGATCCAGCCACAAATTGCGGGCAAGCTGCTCTCGCGTATTGGTCAGCAGGCCAGCGCTGCTCACTCTAATACTCTTACAGCGCGCGAAATGGAAGTGCTACGCCTGCTGGCTCGCGGCTTGCGCAATAAAGAGATTGCCGCACGTCTCTATGTCAGTGAGCGTACAGTGAACTTCCATCTTGCCAATATTTATCAGAAGCTGAACGTTTCTGGACGTACGGAGGCATTGAGTAAGGCACATGAGCAGGGGTTGTTGAAGCTATAAAAATATGCAAAATACTATTATTTCGTTTATACCATTTATTTTCATTTTATTATTTCAAGTCTCATTCGGAAAATTGACAAAGCCGGGACTCATGTGTTATTCTAGAAGCATAAGGTGATATTGCACTGAGCACAAAGGAAAGCCGAAAAGGGGGAGTAGGCTTAGTTCTAGAGACAGACATGAAAGAGGCGCTTGCTCTCTTTCGTTGCTCAGTTTGGTGCGCTCCTTTGCAAACCACGACACCTTACAGAGTTCTTAGCTTCTCTTCTACTCTCATGCGGAGAAAGTGATTGAGAGAGAAGTGGGCATAGCTGAGACAGATTCCAGACACCACAATTGCCGCCCTTTAGCGTCTTGAGAAAGGAAGAGATCCCTATGAGTGGACCGAGTTTCCCTGACAAACTGTTAGCGGGTGAAGAACTCACTATTTCACCAACTCCGGCACAACAACAACAACGAATGACGGACAGACTTACATCCCGTCATGAGTATGTCAACAGCAGGACCTCACTACCAGCCAATTTGGGCCTCTGGAACGCAGAATAAACCTGTCTATCGCTGCTTGATGCAACGCGACGGCAACCTTGTGATCTACAATGCTGCTGGCACTCCGCTGTGGGATTCTCACACGTCAGGCCACCTAGGCGCAACCGCTATTGTCCAGGATGACGGAAACTTCGTTATCTACGCAGCTGATGGGCGCACACCAATCAGGTGGACTGGCACCGCAGCGGGCCAAGCGCAACCAGGCAATATATTTCGAGAGATGCAACCACATATGTAGAGTTTTCTCTCGCTAAAGCTTCACAGCGCAAGAGGAGAACTCGTCTGAGTAGGGGATGTTGTCGTTTCTCCGCATGCATTGCTCTACTGCAACAAAGAGCAAGGAAATGGCAACATCCCTTTCCGCTTCTTGTTTTTAGGCGCAGGGCACACGCCCATCTTTGCCAATTACTCGTCAGCTTGCTCCCACATAATGAAGTAACTCTGCGCCTCTTCTACCGTCTGAGCCAGCGCAACCTTGAGCAGCAAGTCCTTCAGTATTTCAGGTGACTCGATAAGTCCCGCTTCCCTTCTGGCAAATGCACGCAGTTTGGGGAAGCGCTGCTGTACCACATTAAGAAGATCGGCACGCAACGACTCTGCAAGCTCTTTACGAGCCTCTTCGCGTCCTTCCTTGCGTCCCTCTTCTCGCCCTATCTCAATACCTTCCTCCTCTCCTTCGGCAAAAATCTGCCGAAAGGCAGGACTACTACGTAAGACATCTTGGAACACAGCAAACCTCCTTATAAGCCACTGTTGATTCGCCTCATCTTCTTCACCAAACGCTAATGAAGCAAATAAACGAGTAAGTGTTAACAATTCTTTATTCATTGTATCATGTGCAGGCAGTAATCGTGCAATGATATCTTCTATAACTTCTCTTCTTGCCCCGTCAGTCGAAAACGGAATCAGGGGGAACAATCCTCGCAGTCCCGTTGCAAATAGCTCGTCAGGCGTATAATCGGGCAACTCGATATCTGTATAAGCGAAACGCAGAATCTCCCTGCCATCAGGTAACATCCGCACTAATGGTGGTTGCGGACGCTCCCCACCTTTCCTGAGATAAATCACGTACGAACTCACTGGACACTTATAGCGCCGGTAAGCCAGTACGTTATACTCCAGGAGACGCTGAGCCATATCTGAGTCTGGCCCACTCTGTATCTCCAAATGATATAGCACCAATTGATCATCAAGCATCGCTTCATGAATTTCATCGGCATAAATGCTGACGCTCTCAAATTCTTTAGAACGGTTCCCTGTCGCCAGCGCACCCGTTGCAAACCAATCCAGAAAATCCTGCATGCAGTGGGTCAGCAGACGCTTTACACCGCTATCGTATGGTTTTGCCATACCAACCAGTAGCCCCTTCTTTCTTCATAATATTTGGATTATACCATACGACCATTGAGAGATACATATGTTTACTGGACAAATTGGCTGGGGAAGTAGAAAATATCATGTGGGTTAATCTGGTGGCCTACCCTGGCTGCACGTTAGAACCACCAACGAAATAGGACTCACGATTGAGGACCATTTTACTGGTGTCACTAAAATGATCTCCATCGGCTCTGGAGCGCAACGCAAGACGAAGGATTATTTTCTGATTACTTACTCAAAAGGTTTCGAGGGCCAAGGTATGCCCTCGCCAAAAATTCCCCTCAAAAACCCTTGACCATGACGTTACGTTATACCTTATATTCATTATTGAAAGGAGGCAATACTTGAATCAACACTTCTACCACACCAGCCAATTCGCGCAAAAAGCGTCCGTCACCATACGCACCCTGCGCTTCTATGATCAGGTCGGACTATTGTCCCCCACTGAACATACGGAAGCGGGCTACCGTCTATACACGGACGAAGATTTTTTCCGTCTCCAGCAAATTCTGGCGCTCAAATTTCTGGGCTTCTCATTGGAGGAGATCAAGCGCTGCTTACAGGTTGGTCCAACCGGACTGCCCGAAGTATTAGCACTACAGAAAGCTATGCTACAGGAGAAGCGAGAGCAGATCGACGCCATTATCCGAGCCATTACTGAGACGGAAGAGTTGTTAGACACAAATCAATACGACTGGCATGCAATTATCAAAGTGATTCAAGTGATGCAAATGGAACAAACAAATGACTGGCAGAAAAAGTACTTTACCGATGAGCAACTGCAACAGATGGAGGAGTTAAGCAAACAGTCTTATACTCCAGAGCAGCGTCAGCAGCTTGCCGAGTGGGGCAAGCACTGGACCGAGGCCGATCAGCAAGAGGCCAGCCGCCAGTGGGATGCTGTCTTTGCCGAACTCAAGCGGCTCGTCGCAGGTGGCTACGATCCCGCCAGTCCTGAAGCTCAGGCACTGGTACAGCAGCAACAAGCATTGATTCGCGCATTCACCCACGGCGATCCTGGCATTGAGCAGGGCTTGCGCAACTGGTACTTTCAATCCCTTTCGATGGAGCAACGACCTGTTTTCAATCCCCTTAGCGAGACAGAAGCGACTTTTCTGCAAAAAGCTACTGAGATTAATTTTTCAAATGCAAACGCGTGATTCATTACGCCTGTTGTATTGCCATTAATACCACCTGTAGATGTGCAATTTATGCTCCTGTCGTATTGCCATCAAAAATCCTCCGCAGAGTGCGTAATTCATGCTCCTGCTGCATCAGCGCACAAAAACAAGCAGCATGAATTGCACGCTCTGTGGGGCAATACAGCCCAAATCAGCCCTGTTGCAGAATCCCAAACCCTTTTGGGGAATGGGAAAACTTGGGGACACCCCAAACCCCGCCAGGGAGGCTTCGCCAAATGCCACCCCCAAGCCCTACTCGCTCTCTTGTTTCTGCACTATGCAACGGGTCTTCACCTTGCCAGTACCCTGCGAGCCGAGCTTCATGCGTATCCTGGGCCAGACTAACCTTGATCACTAGCTATTGCAGCTGCTAGAGATGCCACTGCCCTGCTGTAGCAATCCCTTCAATCATTTGATCAACTGCTTCCAGCTGCTTGCCATCCTTTGCTAGCAGAAGTAGCGGATACAGGCCAACCAAACCGGATTGCAGAAGCCCTTCAGCCGCCATTTCCCACAGCTTAATGGTGACATAGTTCAATCACTCGATGAGCTACTGACTTCGCGCAACTCCTTCGCCTTCTCATGCAACCCAAGCTGGATGAGTGGCTCAACGCCCATCGCCTTCTGCACGGCTTTCTCGCGCAGCTGCTGCGTGAGGTGCATGCTACAGAAATGTGGGCCACACATGGAGCAGAAGTGAGCTGTCTTGGCAGCTTCGGCAGGGAGGGTCTCGTCATGGTATGCTTGCGCCGTCTCAGGATCGAGCGAGAGGTTGAACTGGTCCTGCCAGCGGAACTCGAAGCGCGCTTTGGAGAGCGCGTCGTCGTGCAGCTGCGCCCCAGGATGTCCCTTAGCCAGATCGGCGGCGTGCGCGGCAATCTTGTAGGCAATCACTCCGTCTTTTACGTCATTTTTGTTGGGTAGGCCCAGGTGCTCCTTGGGCGTGACGTAGCAGAGCATGGCCGTGCCGAACCAGCCAATCATCGCCGCACCAATGGCTGAGGTGATATGGTCATAACCCGGCGCGATATCGGTGGTGAGTGGACCCAGTGTGTAGAAAGGTGCCTCATGGCAGAGCTTCATCTGAAGCTCCATATTCTCTTTGATCTTGTGCATGGGGATATGGCCAGGTCCCTCAATCATGACCTGCACATCGTGTTCCCAAGCGATGGATGTCAGCTCGCCGAGCGTCTCTAATTCCGCAAATTGTGCCGCGTCGTTGGCATCGGCAATAGAACCAGGACGTAAGCCATCACCTAGCGAGAAGGAGATATCGTAGGTGCGCATGATGGCACAGATTTCGGCAAAGTGCGTGTAGAGAAAGTTCTCCTGTTCGTGCGCTAAGCACCACGCCGCCATGATTGAGCCACCACGCGATACGATACCCGTCACACGCTTCAGCGTCAGGGGAATATAGTCGCGGCGTACACCAGCATGAATGGTAAAGTAATCAACTCCCTGTCCCGCCTGCTCGATCAGCGTATCCCGATAGACCTCCCACGTTAGCGCTTCAGGTCTACCACCGACCTTTTCTAGGGCTTGATAGATAGGAACAGTTCCGATGGGCACGGGTGAGTTGCGTATGACCCATTCACGAGTCAGGTGAATGTTCTTGCCAGTTGAGAGATCCATGACGGTATCCGCACCCCAATGGGTGGCCCATAACATCTTCTCTACTTCCTCTTCAATAGAAGAGGTAACGGCAGAGTTACCGATGTTGGCATTGATCTTGACCAGGAAGTTGCGCCCGATAATCATTGGCTCGCTCTCAGGATGATTGATGTTAGCCGGGATGATGGCACGACCAGCGGCAACCTCAGCGCGTACGAATTCCGGTGCGACCTGTTCACGGATGGCAATAAATTCCATCTCTGGTGTGATCATGCCACGTTTGGCGTAAGAGAGTTGGGTCACGGCTTGGTCGGCTCTGGCACGCAGTGGTTGATGCGTAAAGTCGCCTGCGTGCTGACGGGCGTAGGTAGCACTGGTGCGCTGACCAACTTGAGAGGAGGACCTGCGCTCAGTAGACTGGAAGGGGTCTTGCTGCTGGTACTCCTCAACATCGTCACGTTCAAGTATCCAGGATCGACGCAGGGGAGGCAGGCCCTTACGAATATCAATCATTACATTGGGGTCAGTGTGTGGACCACTGGTATCATAGACGCGCAGAGGGGGATTCTCCTCTCCGCCTAGCGAGGCCGGAGTAGGTGACTGCACAATCTCCCGCATCGGGACACGGATCTGCGGGTGACGACCAGTAATATAGACCTTGCGGCTACTCGGAAACTGAGTGGTAGATAAAGACACGTTGGACCTCCATGGCTGAACGCTATCCTATCAGGTATAGCAGAGCGAAACCGTGGGTACGAGGGGAGGACATCACAGCGTGAAGGGCGAGAAGGGCATGGTGAGACTCGACTGTAGTTGCGCAACGTATTGCGCTTTCAGTGGTCGGTCGCCATTCCTACGCTCGTCTTCCACGCCGTAGCTTTGGCGCAATACATTGCGCAGCTACGGGGGCTTTCCGAGATCAGGTTCAAACGGTCGGTGGGCTTGCTCCCACCTCTCAGCTACTCGCTCCCGCTGCGTACCGATTCTAGAGTACTATTCAACTGTATGCACATACTATATCACAGTTTGCCCAGCTCATAGAGCAACATGCTTATTAAGGAGATCTTCTTTTGTTGCGGTTGCAAAAGGCAACCTGCCCGCTAGTAACAGTATATTGTCTATGCATCTTTAAGATGTTAGACAATATTTTAGCAAAAAACGATATCTTTTGTAAAGATAAGTATTCTTTTATTGAGTGAGTTGTAACGACGCCATCAATTGGCCGTGCAGATAGGCAGTCTTCGCACCAGCTTCACCTTTGACAGGATCAATCTGCTCATCGTTGTCCAGATCAACGCCGTTATAGGCATGATCGGCCAACGTCACAATCTCCTGAATTTTGGCGGCATCGTCGGGATTATTGAGAAGGGCTTCCGCATCCTGCTCAATGGTGCTAATCCAGGAAAGCAGATCTTCTTTCGTGGCAACCGCCAAATGAGAGGCATGCGTTTTGATGAGTGGCGTCGCATCTGGACTATTGGCGGCAAGGGCAGCATGAGCCAGCGCTAGTTTAATGTAGTGACTATCGCCTAGCAGGCCAAAACCATCACCTATCTCATTGATATTCGCTTTTCCACAACCAAAGGGCAGTTGCTGATAATGTCCCCCCTGAGCACCTTCCGCAATATCAATAATACTTTGCGCCGCACAGCGTATTACGCTACGATTCCCATTGGCACCCTTCAGCAGTAAGGCAGATGTATTCAACTTCTGTGTCTGATCTAGCAAACCCACCAGTAGGGCCTGTTGATGGGGCGTAGACGGAAAAGCCAGCATCAGATGTTTAACATGCACAAATGATTGGGGAGGGAAGGTACCACTCAGCACAACAGTACCAACAGGTATTAGAGGGTCCCCCTGTTCCTGCGTAATGGTGAGCTTGTTGCCCGCCCCTAGCAGATTAGTCAAGCCGCCTTTAAATGTGAGTACGAAAGCTTGCCCCTGGTCGGTGAGTACTCCCAGACGCGTAAGTTTCTCCTCATTCGTTACATCAATAAGCCAGGCATGATATTGGAAACCAGCCGGTGGAGCTTTCAAACCACTCGCCTTGATGGTGAGGGTATTGCTCAGGCCCTGCACATCGTGGCTATCGTTAAACGAAACTAGCCCGGTTATAACCGGAGCACCACTCCCCGTAGTTGCATTCGGCGCATTGTTGTTTTGTGCGTTTGAAGGTGATGAATTATTGCTGTTATGATTGAGAAGAGCGAAAGTGCCAGCCGAAACAGCAACAATGAGCACGACGAGCAAAGTAGCAATAAAGGCAATATAAGTACTTCTCTTACTTAGGGGAGGCATAGCAGTAGGTGGGGTGACAGGGGATACACCATTGGCCATGAAATCTGGTTGATACCCACCACTGCGCAGTGATGATGGCGGTGCTCCCGATACTTGCTGCGGTGTATATTGAGTTTTGTAGCTCACATCCACAGAATTGCGTGGGTAGCTGTCAGCAGGACGCAATTCTGTAGGATCAGCAGCAGAGAGGGTTGCGCCTGGAGCATTGAGAGGTGCCACCTGATTCCCACAGTTTCCACAGAATACAATGCCTTCTTCTATGGGCATGTTACATCGTGAACAGAACATGATCTATTTCTCCCTCGGCTGTGTCTATAATATTAGCTAATACCGATATTGTACAGAATTTGCTTCGGCTAGCACTAATGCTTACAGTATAGCACGAGGCAAGACGATACGTATGCGCAATCTTACCCAATTCTGAAGGTGATTAGAGCACTTGACAGGTCAGTAACTATTCAGGTCTCTTTTTCTCTCGCGCCGCCTCCGGCGGCGATGGAAGGGAGAGAGACGGGGACACCCCTTACCCCGCCAAAGGGCCTTGCAGGCCCCTTGGAACCCCCTGCTGGAGAGTTACTCCCTCTCTTGTTTCTCTACCAGGATTTTTTCGCTGTCGCACAACGATATGCTCTGCAAAGAGTTGCAGTTCTTCGTTCATGGATTGCCGATGGTCTGTCTGATCAGTTCGATCAGCTTATCCAGATCCGCTGGCTTATAAACAATATGCACAACACCAGCTTCGCGTAGTTCATCCTGGTTGCGCGCAGCGTTCGGATGGGCTGTCACCACAATAACTGGTATCTTACGTGTCAGGGTCATTGATAACAGCTTTAGTTCGTCATGTCCATCCAGATAGGGCATCATTAGATCTAAGAGGATAAGATCTGGTTGATGCTCCATCACGGCATCATAAAAACGCAAACTTTGTGTTGTCATATACGTTTCATAGCCTTCATCCGCCAGCACTTCTGCCAGGGAATCGGCAATATTGGGTTCATCATCCATAATCAAGATTTTTTTTGCCATAATCCACTAAACCCCCTTTACTAGGTGGAACACATTGACCAGTAACTCCATAAAGCCATGGAAAAAGATGACAATCAAGGCGAGTGTCGCCAAAACCATATGTACAGAGCGCCACCAGTTAATGATACGGCGCGCTTTTTGTTGGCGTTGTAGTGAAAGCATAAAGCCTGCTCGCGTCTGTAATGTTTTAAATGCCCGCTGAAAATCCGCCTGCTCGCTCTCCTTCAATGGCAGCTTCAGATCGGGGTCCAGATCGGCCTGATCACTGCCCAAAAATTCCAGACAATATTGTTTGAATGGTTCGGATTTACCAGCGCTCAAGCGCTCAATGATGTATTCCATTTCCAGAATCTTTTCTTTGAGCGCGCGCTCTATGCCAACACCGTTCGTGCTGGCTTCGTACGCGATAATATGGCTCTGCCACATATCCAGCAGGCGGCCCACAATACCGCTCACCACCAGGAAAAGCAGCGAGAAGAGCGCTAACGGTCCCCAATAGGTATCGAGCAAACCACCGATGCTGGCCAGGAACCCATGGGTGATATAGACGAAATTCTCATGCATGAGAGCGATCAGAATAGTAATGATACCGATCCAGGTGTGCATCCAGAGCCAGTTCTGCACTTTCCCCGGTAGCCCACGCACAAAACGACGACGCAGGGTGTACGTAGCAGTACCCAGCACGAGCATAAAGGCAATGATGCCGAATAAACGCAACGGATCATTGAAAGCACTGGGAAATTGTTGCGTTTTCAGTGCAACGAAATACCAGACGAGAATCATTAAGAAAAGTACAACTGAGATGGCCAGCCAGAGCCAGCGGGCATTTGACGTGGGAGCACGCCAGATGCGCCGCAACGAGCTTTGCGCACTCTGTTGCACCGATAATCGTTTTGTAGCCAGAGACATGACTGTTCTTCTCCCTACTCAGCACGTCGCAGCAGAATATCCTCGGTTGATCCGAAGAACGACACGGGATTGATACGGATTGCTGCACCAGTTGGGCAAGCTTGCACACAAGCCTGGTTATCATAGCCCGCACACAGGTCACACTTGATGGCAATCTTCTTGCGTAGCTCGCCATAGGTGTCCAGTGGTTGATTTGTATTGAGTGGACCTGGAGCAGTGCGTAGAGCCATTGGCAACAATTTGCGACCATGTTCTTTTCCGCTACCATTCTTAAAAAAGGTGGAAAACTGTTGCCAAAGCCCCTGCTCTGCTGGCACGGTCTCATCCTCATCAATGGTCATAATAGAGATATTATCATACGGACAGCGCTCTGCACAGATTCCACACCCAATACAGCTATCCGTTATATAGACCTCGCCGCTCGGCATACGTGCAATACCCGCTCGGCTACAGAGCATACAGACTGGGTCCTGACACTGACGACAAGCGGTTGCAATGCTGATATTACCAACGACCATCCCCTTGCGATTCATGCGCGATTGACCGTGACGGCGCGCACAGGCTTCCTCACATTCATTACAATGGATACATTTATCAAGATCAATAACCAGTACTTCTGTCCCCTCTACTACGCCATCACTGACGAGGGAGTGTAAGCCAGCGCGAGCAGCGGCATCGGAGTTGGGATTGATATTCTCTAGTTCTTTGACATGTAGTGGCTCAAACACGGCGCTATGAGCTGCAAGGTTCATACTCTGATAGAGTTGGAGCCGCTCGGAGAAACGCTGATGCACTTCGGGATAGCGTGCGAATATCATCTGAAGTACCTGCCGTGGCATTTCGGCGACGCTGATGCGTGTAATAGCGGTGGCCGTAACAGCCCGGCGATCCCCCAACATATCCAGGCCACCCACGAAATAGTCTCCTGCCTGCCGATAAGCAATGACACGCTCATCACTTTTGTCACGTCCCGTCCCAAATGTGGTACGCCGCGCCACCTTCACAAAGCCATCCAGCAAGATGTGCAAGGACTCACGTACAGGTTTCCCTCTGTTATCTTCTGTAAAGAGACGTTCTGTGCGTTCATAACGGTTGACAACGGCCCCTTCGGCAATCTGGCGCATGTCCACACCAGAGATACCCTGAAAGAGCGACATGCGCTTGAGGATTGCTTCAGTAGAACGTGTATTACCCAACTGGTCGAAGAAGCTTTTAACCGCCGGTACCAGCTCCATCAGACGTTGCATGACCTGTTCAGGTACTTCGAGCACGACGGCGGTGCTTTGTGCGCGTGCGGTGGCATTGCGTTGCTGGCCAGTGAGCATACCGTGTTCGCCCATATATTCTCCGCGTCGCAGCACGGCAACTGGCCACTCACGTCCGTCTGGTCCCGTCGCAGAAAGGTCGAAATGCCCCTCTAGAATAAAGAAGACCTCACGCCCAAACTCGCCCTCATGCATCATGACAGTACCAGGCATCACCATTTGCATCTTCGATGTGACAACCAAGTGCAGCAGATAGTTATCGGGCACGAGCTTTGCGTCACTGAACATCGGTAGTTCACGCAGACGGCTCAGCAAGAGTTTGGCATCCCAGCCAGACGGTAGGTAACTGAGCACACGGCTCATATCGAGCTTACCATCCCAAGCAATACCCAGACGCCGCTTGAGCGAAAGCATGAGCAGGTCACGATGATTATCTACGGGACAGACGGGAACGCATGAGCCACACATGACACATTCATCGCTGAAACGAGCCACGTGTGGGGCGATATCGTCCGAGATGGTGGCGCGATTGAGATCAGCAATTTTGACGAGCGAGGATAAAGGGACCGGGCAGGCACGCATACAACGATCACAACCTATACACATATCAATCTCGAAACGCATTTGCTCTTCGGTTAACGCCTGCACATCTGTACGATGCCCCATGCCAACCAGATAGGGCACCTTTTCAGAGGACTGTTGTTGCAAGGGTCTTTGCATGCTCCACCTCAGATTTCCAGGGATGCGCTACAACTAGCGCAAAAACGAGCTATCCGTGTATTAGCCCTTCCGCATACGCGGCACAAGACGAGTGATAACGACTCGTCCGCTACTCTATCCGGCACACCACTACCACTCAGCCTTGCAACCATGATAGGCACCTTCTGCGTTGGAGGAAATGAATCCGGGTTACGCTTGACTGCTACAGGTGCAGGCGGCTGTTTAGAACGTGCTCCCTGCTGCATGGTCAACAGGTCGATATAGTATATGAGCCTGTCACCAAGAGTGATGCGATCGCCATGCGCTAACAGGTAAGGATTATCAATTTTTGTTTGATTGATGATGACCCCATTGCTACTGCCTAGATCACGCATATAAAAACCCCCTGGACCAGAGGTGATTTCCGCATGGAGGCGCGAAACGGCCATATCGGGGATCTCTATTGTGTTTCCTTGATCGCGCCCAATCGTCGTTTGTTGGTTCTTCTTGAGCAAAAAGACTTGTGGCGCTTCTTGTTTAGATTTTACACGATTTACTACTATCAGCGCCTGCGAGGTCTTGAACGAGGCCACGACACTGGCTGGCACAGAGATCGGTGAGCCAGGCAATAACAAGGAGCCATCCGCGTTCAGTACGGGCTGTTGCAGAGGTACGTCTTTTTTGCCGGGAGGTTGGATAAGCGTTACACCAACTGTGGTGGCTACCGCAGAAGAGCGCTTGCCAGACCCATCCAGGACCCGTTGCACATACGTAAATTTGACCGCATTGCCAAAGCATATCACATCCTTTTCCTTGAGCACGTAGTTACTGTTCGGTTGCAGACGTACATCATTGATAAAGGTGCCGTTGCTGCTACCCAGGTCGCGCAACACATACTGCCCATCGGTATAGCTAATCTCGGCATGCCGACGTGAGACGGTGCCTTGATCAACGAGTAGCCCGACGCCAGATTCACGTCCAATCGACAAAACAGTTGTCAGGCTCAGGGGCCGCTCGCTCAAGCGATACTCTTGCGCGGACTCCGCAAATGGTACGAGGAATGCCTCTAGCTCTGGTACTGCATTAATAACTTCGGTACGCTTGGCAGTGAACACCTGAGTTGCGGGATTACCTTCACGCGAGACGCTAAGGATAGCGGGGGGCACGCCCTGCTTATCGAGCCACTCACCTAATTTGAAGCTCTCGTCCAACAAGCGTGCGGCGATTGCTGCAAGCGGGACCTGATGATCAATAGCACGTTTGAAGGCGAGCACTTGCCGCCGATCTCCCAGCGAAAG
>VBJK01000060.1 GCA_005879655.1 Chloroflexota bacterium
CCGTTGCTGTGCATGCTGTCAAACAAAGAAATGGCCAGCTCGCCTTACTGCTGATTAATAAAGATCCCGGTAAAAGTGTGAAGCCCATGGTGACAATTGCAGGATATACATCAGCTACAAATGCTATGGTTTACACGTTAACTGCCAACAGCTCATCTATAGCTAATGTATCTTCTATGGACATTCATGCAGGGATACAACCAGATTTGCCTCCCTATTCACTGACAACAATTGTTCTTGCTCCTGCTCGTACAAGCGCATTACGGGTCTAATGTCGAGCAGCCTAGCCCAGGTTTCAGTACCCCTTTGTGCACTTGAAATATGTCTATCTGCGTAGCACCTGATTTAAAGCTGACAATAGGTGAAGCATTTTGTAGTGCCTGTGTCACCAGTGGTAAGTGGTAAAAGTTGGTATCGAACAGGAGGCCAGGCGTGGCGACGATATAGTCTATATTGCGCCAGTTGTTCTGGAACACGCCCCGCTGTATTGCTGGGTCTAGCGCTACCTGCCAATAGCTATGCGAGAGTTGATAGCCGTTGCTACCCGCTATCTCGTGGAGATCGGTCCACATAGAGGGATCGATCACCATACTATTGCATTGAGCAATGTGGGTTTGTATCCACTGTAGAGCTGCTTTTTGTGTAGCTACGGCCCTGGCAGGTTTCCACAGTAAGGATGGATCTTGCTGTAAGCCGAGAGCAGGACTGGTGTATTCTAGCAGCATACCCGCGCAGCAGAGGCCAAGCATGGTGACTTGCATACCTCTAAAGAGGACACCCCAGAACAGACGCCACGAGCCATGGTGCTTCTGCCACAGCTCCTGACATGTAGTGGCAACGACACCGAGTACCAGAGCCATATTGAGGGCCATGAACGGCAGTTCTGGAGCAATATAGAAGTCGAGCACGAGGCTCCCACGCATGAGGAAAAGCCAGAGCGAGAGTGTCGCAATACCCATCAGACCCACGAGACGATACTTTTTGATTAAAAGGATGGAGAGCAGAGCAGCAGTACTGCCACCAATAATCAGTATCGGCTCGGCCTGCCACCAGATGCCGACCGTGTGCCAGAACTTGCTATGAGTATCGAAAAGACCGCCATCTTTTTCTCGTCCCGCCTGCCATAGCAGAGAATCGAGCATACTCACGTGCGGCCTGCTCCCGCCCAATGGTGTTCCGTAAGGGAAGAGTTCGCCATTCAACGCCGCGAACATGACATAGTACGAGACCATCGCACTCACGATAGTCACCCAGCCAATGGTGGCGAGCCAGCGATGTGACGGGTCCGTGCGATAGAAGACCATATAGGCAAGCACTGGCAACAGGAAGATGGCGTTTTCCTTTGAAAGAATCCCTATGCCTAATGCGACAGCACTCAACCAGACACGGTTCAGCGTCAGACGATTGGAAAGCAAGATCAGTATGCTCAGCAGTATCCAGAATGTCACGCTATTGTCGAGTAGAACGCGTCGATGAATGTAAATAGCGTACGGAGAGAATGCAAAGAGCAGACAGGTAATGGTTGCTACAATTGTACTATTTGATATCTTGCGCGCAATACCATAGAGCAGGAATGTCGAGCCTAGCTGGTAAATGAGCATAAACGCGCGACCAGTCTCAATCGCAGTCCCGAAGGTATGGAAGCCACCAACCAGTAGCGTCCACAGGGCGATTTGTACCCAGCCGAGCGGGGCATGACCATAAGTGTAGGTATATGGATCAAAACGTCCCTCTTTTACCACGGCCCAGGCTTCCGACATATAGGTTCCTTCGTCGCCCAGATAGAAGGGGTTGTCAAACATGGCAACTCCGTGAGCAAAGCCAGCAATGAGCAGGATGACTAGGATCAAGAGTAGCTCGGCAATCTGGCGTAATTGCTGATAAGATGTGGCTGGCTGCTTGTTGAGCATTTTCATCTCTCCTTCCCACCTTGCTGTTGTGCTCTACTTTCCCTATTTGCCAGTACAGGATCTTGCAGCTTATGCGTACGCGCAGCTATGTCGTCGCTTAGCTTAACTGTCGGACAATTTAGCTCTTCTACAATGCATGGAGGTATTGGCGTTTCAGGATTAATATGTGGTCTGGCAGGGACTGTGCTCCGTGGTGTTGCTGAGTGGATCGCTGGTCGGAGCAGAGTTGGCGTCTCGTCTGCATTATTGATGCTATCCAGCAAGAATATATCTGACGAGAGGATACGCATCTCTAAGGTGTCTTCCATGGGACTATCTTTCAGGATGGCAGCACTCTCTTTAGCGATCGCTTTCAGCGCGTTGGTCGATTCTTCAACTAGGGCTTTGAGGGCCGAACTTGGTGTATTTGTAGTAGCTTTGGGTAGTGCTACGTATGATGGTGTGGTAAGAGGAGTCGCCTCGCGCTCGCTGATGCGGTGTGCTCCTACATGTTCGGTCTTTTCCCAGTTTTGCACATGGAGCAGTGTGCGATAGAGCACCCGCACAGAGCTAATGCCGATGAGCCATTGGTATGGCAGAAAGGACAGCGCCATTTCAAGCGGCAGTAGGATAGGGAAGCGGAGACCGTATTCGCGGGTGAACATATACGCGCCTACCACAGTCGCAATGAACTGGAAGAACAAGCTGTAGAGCGGTAGGAACGAGACCATGGCAACCCACACAGGGAGTTTCATCCACAGTACCGTCAGTAGTGCGGGTATCCACAGCAGTGTGAGAGCCGCTTGCAGTAACGGGTAGGAGAGCGTATAGAAGGCCAGCAGTTTCTGGCTGAAACGTGGCATTGCCAACCAGGTACCCTTGGCGAGGACCTGAAGAAAGCCTTGTTGCCATCGTGTGCGTTGACGTATGAAAGAGCCGACATTGGGCGGTGTTTCTTCACGCGTGACGTGCTGCACGTCATAGACGACGCGAATCGGCTCATTCAGCACGCTCAGACGTAACCCGATATCTGCGTCTTCCGTCAGACAGGCCTCGTCCCATCCTCCTACGCGCTCTAACAGGTCGCGGCGGAAGAAGACAGTATTGCCACCAAGTGGAATCATCCCGACTTTTGCATGGAAGTGCAGGCGACTTTTGAACCAGAAAAAGTATTCGATACAATTGTGAATTGCATACCAGTGAGTACGAAAATTCATTAATTGCACACCGGCCTGCACAATACCCACCTTCTCTTGTAGCATTATTGTGTTGATGACATTAAAGATATCCTTGTCAATATCATCCTCAGCGTCAAAGATCGTAACTACCTGGTTAGCAGTGCTACGCAGGCCAACATTCAGTCCGTGGGGTTTGTTGATGGGTGGATCGGAGAAGGTTGCAACCTGGATCTGTGCTGAGCCGATGTCATTGATGGCACGTTGTGCCTCGGCAATAGTTTCTTGATCATCGCTATGGCAAATTACCCTAATTTCCAGCAGAGCGGACGGGTAATCTGTCTCCCATACTCGTTTGATGGTATCGTAAATCACTGCTTGCTCATGGCGAGCAGGCAGTAAGACGGAAAAGGTAAGTTGGGGTGGTAGAAAGGTGCGTGGGCCTTGACTCGCTGCCAATTTCTCCGGGTGTTCCCATGAATAGAGCATGAGATACACTGAAAATATAGACTGTACGAAAAGAAATATCGAAACTATAAGTGTAACTAAGGTCATCGTGCTAAAATCCCTTCTCTTGCAAGATGCCATTGATCATTATGGAAATTTGTGTAAACAATTATTAGTTGCTTAATCTGTACTTCGCGTGATGACCGCTATGGTAGTCTTTAAAAAGAAAAAAAGGGTCTCCTGTCCTCTCCATGAACAGCTGCAAGCATGGTCATTGAGCCATCAACTGGCTCAATGACAGATCCTGCTATGTGAGACCCCTTGGACCGTGTATATATATGCCCAATCCAGGGCAATAGTTTCTAGAGACAAGATTGCTGTAGATCGCGTAGATCTGCTTGATGTACTTTTTCTCCACGCGTAATGTCAGAAAACGTCGTACTTTTAGGAGCTATAAGCTAATAGCTCAGTTGATATAGTAACACTTACTGGCAAAGTAGGCAAGTGGTAGCTTTCATCTTCATACTAAAGCAGCTCTTTGCTCTGTCTTGTGCACAAGGTGCTGAGGAATATCAGTGACAACAATACTTGGCTGCGTCAGGAAAGCGGTTTTCAGCTGTAAAGCCGTCTGGTTATGTAAGGGGAATTCCCACCAGTGAGCAACCACAAATTCGGGAAGGATGACAGTTAAGGTCTCCTCTGCATGTAGCTCGCGCATGGTCTCAACATAGGCCAGTAGTGGGCGGGTCAATGAGCGATAGGGCGACTCAATAATCACCAGAGAGGTCTCTTCCTCCTGCGCCAAATGCTTTTGTAGCCGCTGCCATTTGTCACGGATCACAGCTACATCATGGGGGTCAATAGCAACGTGCACAGCGACAACATGGGGAGAGATTGAGCGAGCGTAGGCCAGACTCTGGACGGTTGCCCGGTCTAATTCAGCAATCGGGACAATGAAGCGATGGCGAATAGCTCGTGGCAGAAGTGGCATGGTATCATGATGGCGATAACGCGCAACATTGGTAACGACAATTTCGGGGTGGAAGAAAAGTGCAGCCTTCAGATGGAAGGATTTCGGGTGAGTAACTAAACGGAGTAGCCAGGAAGACTCTGCGATTTCAGGAACAATCACCGTCAGCGTCTCCTCTGGATGTTGCTGGTGCATAGTATGAATGTAGTTGAGCAGAGCATGGACGACCGAACGGCGTTCTGGTTCAACTACATCCAACTGCACCCACTCATCTTCTGGCAGGCTGGCTTGCCAAGCTTCCCAATTGGCGAGCAGTGTCTCGGTTGCGTGAGGATCTTCCTTGATATGAATGGCAGTGACATGTGGTGAAATGGAACGGGCATAAGCTAGGCTCTGCTGTGTCGCTGGATTTAATGCACCCAGTGGCACAATTAAACGGTGACGGATCTCATCTGGATGCACAGGCAAATCCGTTGTACGTTCACGCTCCACACGCAGATAGTGACTTCTGATCCCCAGGAGCATCAAGACTAGCAAGGGAATAAGGAAGACAACCACCCAGGCACCATCAAAGAATTTGGTAGAGGAGATCACCACCGCAACCAACAGCGTCATGAATGCACCGATACCGTTAATGACCATGCTGCGTAACCAGCCTCGATGCTCATGGCGTAAATGCCACCAATGACGTACCATGCCTGCCTGAGAAAGCGTAAAGGATATAAAGACCCCAACTGCATACAAATTGATGAGTGCGGTGGTATCTCCTTTGAACACAATAAGCAGTGAACTAGCCAGTAGCGCGAGAAAAACAATGCCCGTAGAGAATGCCAAACGATCACCGCGAAATGCAAACTGGTGAGGCAAGTAATGATCCCGTGCCAGCAGGGAGGCTAGGCGCGGAAAATCTGAGTAACTAGTATTAGCTGCCAGGACAAGGATAAAGAGCGTCGAGAGTTGGAAGACTGGATACATAAAGGCTAAGGGACCGGTAAAAATACGT
>VBJK01000558.1:0-1051 GCA_005879655.1 Chloroflexota bacterium
GACTCACAGCTGAACTGATTAGCGAACTCGATGAAGCTGTTGAGAAGGTAGAAGTCCCGCCAGATGCCAACCTTGAGGATCTCCAACTGAGACACGACGAGGCTATCGAAGAAATTGAAGGCGATGCCCAAGAAGAGATGCCAGAGAACCTCAACGAACGAGAAAATGTCGATGACGAGGATCTCGACGCCGGAAAAGAACCAGATGCTGCCCAGCCAACCTGGGAATCAACAGCTTACCCTACCCCCGACCCGTCAGTCGTCTCAAACTTCCTCACAAATATAGACATCTGCCTGCCCGTCAAATCTGAAGGGGTGAGTAAGGTGGACATGGCCACAAGCTTCGCTACGTCAATAGACGAGGCGCTTCCAGATCTGCCAGCCTTTCCAGACGTCGAGCCAGCTGTTCTTTATGAGCTGAAGCGTCAACAAGAGGAGAGGTTTTTCGATTTCCATCAGTATCGAGTTCCCCAAGCTTGGCAGACGGACTTTCAAGCCGGAAAGCTTCACAAGAAACACATTCCGCCACCACCAAAGAACTACCGAGAATTACAAGGCCACCACTTCGAGAGGCAATTCAGGGACGAGATGGAAAAGCACATAAATGAGCACATCAATATGTTCAAATCCTGGATGGTTGTCGATAAATCCGAAACCAAAGGACACCAGACCCTTGGCTGTCAGTGGGTCTTCAAATACAAGACTGACAAGCATGGAAGGCTCGTGAAGTGCAAGGTGCGTCTGGTCGTGTGTGGGAACCAGCAGAGGGAGTGTGATCTGCCAACAAGGGCAACCACACTTGCGACAACCTCGTTTCGAGTATTGTTGGCCATCGTAGCCAAATTCGATCTTGAGACACTCCAAATGGATGCTGTCAACGCTTTCGTCCACGCAGAACTCGATGAGCTCGTGTATATGAGGCTGCCACCTGGCTTTGGACAACCGAACAAAGTGGCCAAACTCAGCAAGGCGCTCTATGGCCTCAGAAGATCGCCACTGCTATGGCAGACGAAGTTCACATCAGCCCTGAAGGAATTGCGCTTCTCAGAGAT
>VBJK01000558.1:1070-3493 GCA_005879655.1 Chloroflexota bacterium
AGAAAACACAACCCAGGTGACCTCGTCGTTGAAGAAGACATTCACGATGAAGGAATTGGGCGAGTTGAAGTGGTTTCTAGGAATGCATATATTCAGAGACCGCTCTAAGAAATCCCTTTGGCTCTCACAAAGCTCCTATATTGAGAAAGTGGCTAACGAGTTTATTCCAGACCTCGATCCTTCAAGATGCCCCTACACCCCGATAGCCGAAGAAGAGTTGCTGCCGTTGCCGGCTGAGGATGAGGTTAAAGATCCTGATAGGACACTATACCAGCGGAAGATAGGCTCCATTCTATACGCAGCTATTTCCACGAGACCAGACATCGCCTTTGCAGCGGCCAGGCTCTCGAGATTCAATCAACGGCCTAGTAAAATCCATCAGGCGGCTGCTGACAGGCTCATTCTGTATCTGTATCGAACGAGACACCTGTGCATTCAATACGGCCGCCAATCGACAGCCACGTCACTCGTCTGCGCCAGTGATGCCTCATTTGCTGACAACACGATGGATCGGAAGAGCTCTCAAGGATATATCATGAAGCTGTTCGGAGGGCCTGTCGCCTGGAGGGCAAACAAGCAGGACACAGTCACTACATCATCCACAGAAGCCGAGTTCTTAGCCCTCTCCCAGACGGCGAAAGAAACGATCTATTTGTCGCGTCTGCTAAAGGCACTGTCCCTCGAACTCGACGAACCACTGACTATCGAGTGCGACAACCGCCAGACAATTCGGCTGCTGGTTGAGGAGTCCGTGAAGCTGCAAACTAAGCTGAGGCACGTTGACATCCATTCTCACTGGTTACGTCAGGAGGTTCAAAGAGGCACGATCGCGATTACCTGGCAGGAAACGAAGAAAATGGTCGCAGACGGTCTCACGAAGGCACTAGGCAAAGCACTTTTTCAGAGGTTTACGGAAATGGTTGGGCTTGAGGACCAGAAGAGGAGACTCGGCTTGATTCGCCGGGAGGACGAACTCAGGGAGCACTTGAAGGAGCTAAGGATAGAGGAATTCAAAGAGGAAGCGCGCTTCGCGTACACGAGAGATCTGGGATACGGCCCATGACGATGGGATAAGCGCCGTTCACGTGGATGAGGCCAAGCGATTGGCACCGTGAGGACTAGCTACCCTCACGTACTCAGCACTGACGGGACAGTCCGAGTATCTGCAGGGGGATCTCCGTGGAAAACGGGCGATAATGCTCGCCACTCGGCTGCTTTACAGTTGGGGGTTGCTTAGCTGAAGCCTGCAAAACAGTACTGCTCAGGGCACAGAAGGTGTAGGCAAATAGTGCCAATTTACCTAAAGGGGTGTGTCGAGCAGTGTGCACCAATGACTGTTGGGCAGCACAGATAGGGGCTAACATGGATATCACGGAGTTGGAGAAACATTGCTCCATGGCGCAGTCAGCATAAAAACTCTGCAGATTGCGATAGACAGAATCAATCAATGGAATTACTCAAAAAATCATCTAAATACTACTTGCTGCATACTGTTCAACAATAACCACTATGGCGGTTCGCTTAGCCACAATGGCAGTTTGCTTAGCAGCCTTAACGGCCTTATCCCTTCCTTAGCATTATCACATGACACTGCCACTCCTTATATAGATTCTTCTGTAGCTTAGCACAAAGAATCAACTCTTATCATCTATAAAATTTATATACTATACTGTTGTTCTGTGTTGTTCTGTATTAGTCTGCGCCATTCTGCGTTGGTCTGACCTATTCTGTCACATCTAGGCAAGCAAATGAAATATCATAAAGCCTCTTGTACTATTTTATAGTAGTAGTCTTAGCCAAAAAAGCTAGAGTCAAGGGATCAACAACCTCTATTTCTTAGCTAGCTATCAAGAAGACAAGAATACTAAGCTAAGGAAGAAAGGAAAAGAAAGAAGAAAGAATCAGAGGTCGGACGTAGCTATATACAAAAAGTAGTGTCATGTGACAAGGGCTCTTTGGCCTAGCTATTAAGGCATGGATGGCCAAGGCTATCCAGGTTCATCACAACTACATCGCAAATCCAGAATAACGCAGAATGACGCAGACTGCTGTCGTAAATCAGAATAACCTAGACTGGTGGTTGTAAATCTAGTATTCTGCAGACTGCTAAATTTCGAGTAATCCAGACTGCTAGTTGCAACGGGTTTTACTATATAGGATGTATGCTACACTATACAAGAAACAAGCGTAACAAATGCAAAATATAAAATAATACAGAGTGCTTTATTAAACTTAAATAAGTCTATAAACAATATGTACTGCAAAATGAGCCACGGGATAGCCCCGGGCTCTTCCTGGGCTCGCTTCGGGCTCTTGGGGCTCCTAGCGCAAAAACAAAGATTCCGAGCTAGCTAACAAATTGCCGATGTAGTCCCCTTACAGCGAACCGCTATAGCGGTTATTCTCCAAAATCCGTAACAAAT
>VBJK01000107.1 GCA_005879655.1 Chloroflexota bacterium
CGTGGGCTGATCAGTAATACTGGTCGGCTCACGCACGTCCCCACGTCACAAGTCTTTCATCCATCTACTTGCTATAGGACTGCGCATCCGCAATTGCAAATTTATACATATTTTGCTTTTATAATACATACGGTGAGCGTTCATATAAACAGGTCATAGACAATTCTAATATGATATAATCTTGGCAACCGGGAGGTGCAATTTGGACAACTTAAGTATTTTTAGTGGAAATGCCAATCGGAGATTAGCGGTTGATATATGCCGCCACTTGCGTCTACCCCTTGGCAACGCAGATGTTTTCCAATTTAGCAATGAAAATATCTTTGTGAAGATTAACGATAATGTACGTGGTCATGATGTCTTTGTAATTCAGCCCCTTAGTTCTCCTGTTAATCGTTCAATCATGGAACTCCTGATCATGATTGATGCTCTTAAGCGTGCTTCAGCTACACGTATTACAGCTGTGATTCCTTATTATGCCTATGGCCGCACCGATAAAAAAGATCAGCCCCGTGTGCCCATCACTGCACGCTTGATCGCAGATTGTATTACCGTAGCGGGGGCGCATCGCGTCTTAACCATGGATATGCACGCAGGCCAGATTCAGGGCTTCTTCAATATTCCGGTCGATGAACTCACGGCACAGGTTTTGCAAGCACGTTACTTCGCAAGTAAAGAGATAGAGGACTTAACCGTTGTCTCCGCCGATGAGGGCTTTGCCAAAAAGGCCCGTAAGTTAGCCGATCGTTTACGCGCACCCCTCGCTATCGTTGAGAAGCGCCGCCTGGGCAACAACGGTGTGACGGAAGCAATGGGCATCATAGGCAATGTCGCCGCACGAAACGCATTGATTGTAGACGACGAGATCGATACCGCCGGTTCCCTTACGCAAGCGGTCCGCGTAGTTCGTGAGCAGGGTGCCCGCGATGTCTATTGCTGCGCGACCCACGGGGTCTTTTCTGGGCCAGCCCTCGAACGCCTCGCACGCGCTTCCATCACCGAAATTGTGATCACTGACTCCATCCCTCTCGCTGAGAAGAAGCGCGCACCGAATATGACCATTCTCTCGGTCGCTGAACTACTCGCCGGAGCCATCGATCGCATTCACGGAGACCGCTCAGTGACAGAATTATTCCAATAATGGTAAAGAGTCCCCTCCCTCCCCCAGGGCACGCACAAGGGATGCCCTGGGGGGGGACAATTTGCTCACTTTGCACACCCTATTACCATTATTAGAACACTGTGCCACAATGTATGCTATAATGGCCGCTGATTATATTGATCATTCCAATCAGGAAAGGGTTAGGAACCCCATGCGTGAAAGCGCCGGGGCTTGCAGGGACCTAGTGCAGAAACACGAGAGGTAGTAGGGATTGGGGGTCCAGGGGGCGAAGCCACCCTGGCGGGGTTTGGGGTGTCCCCAAATGCTCCCATTCCCCAAAAGGTTTTGGGATTATGCACTAGCAACAGGTTTCTACAGGCTATCCCTAACCAGACTCAGCTAGGGCAGAACTTGTTGGATGGTATCAACAAGGTTATCGAGCTACCTTAGGAGCCAAATAAGGAACGCTTGCTTCCTCCCCATGTGTAGAAGCACAGGGGTATCCGCAAGCAGAGGTTTTGATGAAGCCACTTGTTGCTATCGTGGGTCGCCCCAACGTGGGCAAATCCACATTTTTTAATCGCATGATTGGCGAGCGCGTCGCCATCGTAGAAGATCTGCCAGGGACAACGCGTGACCGTCTCTATGGCGATACCGACTGGAACGGGCGAGAGTTTACCCTTATTGATACAGGTGGCCTCGAACTTGGTACTGGCATCCCTGTCGGCCAAGTAGGTCTGACCGGGCAACCTGGCGATATTATGAGCCATGTCAAGGCGCAGGCGCAGCTGGCCATCGAAGAAGCCGATGTGATTGTCTTTATGGTTGATGCTCGCTCTGGCATCACTGCCGCCGATGAAGAGGTGGCCGACCTGTTGCGCCGTACCAAAAAACCAGTCATTCTGGCCGCCAATAAGGCGGATAACGCACAGCGACGGCTGGATAGCGTCGAGTTTTATAGCCTGGGACTGGACGAGCCAACCGATATCTCTTCTATACAAGGGACCGGCACAGGCGATCTGCTCGATCGCATCGTGGAAGCGCTCCCCCCACAGGAAGAAATGGATGAGGCCGAAGAGGAAGACCTGCCGCGTATCGCCATCGTCGGACGGCCAAACGTGGGCAAATCCTCGTTGCTCAATGCCATCCTGGGTGTACAGCGCTCAATCGTCAGCGCGGTACCCGGTACAACGCGTGACTCGATAGATACCGAGATCGAGTTCCAGGACCGTAAGATAAAGCTGATCGACACAGCGGGTATTCGTCGTCGTGGCCGTGTCAGCCCAGGTGTCGAGAAGTATAGTGTGTTGCGCTCATCTCGTGCCATCGAGCGTTGCGACGTTGCGCTCCTGCTCATTGACGCCTCCGAAGGCTTGACCGCACAGGATACGCATATCGCAGGTGAAATCCACGAACAGACCAAGGGCGTGATCGTCGTCGTCAACAAATGGGACCTCGCGCAAGAGCAACGCCGTGCCGAACGCGAGGGCAGTCCACCGCATCCCGACGACGAAATTCAGAGCGCTGAGCATTACCGCGAGTGGCTGGCGGGGGAACTCAAGTTCATCCCTTACGCACCCATCATTTTCGCCTCCGCCAAAACAGGCTATCACGTGAAGTCTATTCTCGAAACGGCGCTCAAAATAGCTGAGATGCGCTTTCTGCGTGTGCCAACCTCGCGCCTGAATGAAGTGCTACGCGAGGCCGTTCGTCGCCATAACCCGACCGTTATACGCACCAAGCCGCTGAAAATCTATTACGCCACGCAAGCACGGGTCAATCCTCCAACCTTCGTATTCTTCGTGAATGACCCACAGGGTGTACACTTTTCTTACGAACGCTACCTGGAGAACCGTCTGCGTGAGGAATTTAGCTTTAAGGGGACTGCCATCCGCCTGCAATTTAGACCACGCACGAAAGAAGATAGACAAGGATAGTGGCTCCCCACTATCCATAAGTACGACTATATGCTATAGTGAGCATGGAAAAAAGTAGTGGCTCCCCGCTCCTGTGAGGTACATTTCTATGCATCTAAAACTAACTGCCGCTGACAAATCCGATGTTGGAAGGCAACGAGATCAAAACGAAGACCGATCCTATCGGCGTATTGAATCATCAGAGGATGGCGACCGTGGCCTATTCGTAGTTGCCGATGGGATGGGAGGCTATAAGGCTGGCGAAGTCGCCAGCCGTCTAGCCGCCGAGACTATCGCTAAAGGACTGGATAGCTTCTTCAAACCACTTTATGAACAACCTACTATCAAGCTCAGTCCAATTATTGTGGATAAAGACAAGACGACGAAACTCTCTTCTGCCACTTCCTCATCAGAGGCGCAAAAGACGCGTAAGTTCTCGGATACCCCTATGACTACGGCCATTGAAGATCAATTGCGTGTGGCAATTGAGCAGGCCAATAAAGCTATCTTGCGTTATGGCGAGCAACAACCAGCAGCTCGTGGTCTCGGTAGCACCGTCACCGTCGCATTAGTACAAAATGATCATGCCTATATCGCCAACGTTGGAGACAGTCGTACGTATCTATTACGTAATAATAGTCTGACTCTTGTCACCGTAGATCACTCATTGGTGGCAAAGCTAGTAGAAGCGAAACAGATCACTGAGGACGAGATCTATACACACCCTCAACGCAACCTGATTTATCGCTCATTAGGCGCTGGACATAAGACGATCGAAGTCGATATCTTTCACCAGATGCTCCAACCCAATGATAGCTTGTTGCTCTGCTCCGATGGCTTATGGGAAATGGTGCGGCAACAGGATATCGAGCGCATATTGAATGAACAGATTAGTCCTCAAAAGATTTGTGATAAGCTAATTAATCTAGCAAATGAGAATGGCGGAGAAGACAATATTACAGCAGTTGTAGTTCATGTCAGTGCACAATAAACGTATGTGGAGATAACAGGGTATGGCTCGGCTAGTAGGTACCATTCTAGATGGAAAATTTAAGATTGTGCAGATCCTTGGCGAAGGTGGTATGGGCACGGTTTATAAAGTTGAACAGTTGGGGACCACCCCGCCTTACTACTATGCTATAAAAGAGCTGCTGATCAGCCCTAATACGAGTGAAGAAGATCGTAAATCGGCGATTGAGCGCTTTAATCGAGAGATCTCACTACTGCGTACGCTCAAGCATCCGCGCATTGCAGCGTTAATGCTACCTTTCCAGGAAAACGGTAACTACTACTTTGTCATGGAGTTTGTACCTGGTCGCAGCCTGGAAAAGATCCTCGAAGATAATAATGGGCCATTACCGGAAGAACAAACTATTAAATGGATGATGCAGGTCTGTGAAGCTTTAAGCTACATTCACTCGCGTAATCCTCCTATCATCTTGCGCGACCTGAAACCCGGCAATATTATGGTGACACCGGACAACGAAGTACAGCTTATTGACTTTGGCATCGCTCGTAAATTCGATCCTAGCAAGCGTACGAATACGGAGAATCTGGGTACGATCTCCTATGCTTCTCCCGAACACCTGGGGTCTATTGCCGCCCCCGGTCAAAAACGTACAGCACAAAATCCTGGCAAATTGGTACAGACCGATGCTCGCTCTGACATCTATTCGCTAGGTGCCACGATGTACCACGTGCTCACGAATTTTGAGCCTGACCCTATTCAGACGCCAGCTGCGGGTAGTATCATTGCGAAGAACCCACACCTGCACAAAATAGTAGAACAGGTGATTATTAAAGCGATGCAGCAAGACCCGGCGCAGCGTTTTCAGAATGCGGACGCGATGCGTGCGGCGTTGCAGTCATGCTTGCCCAACGCTGTAGCTGTCCCAGCACCGAGCACGGTTCAGATCCCGGCCATATCGCCGAATGCAACGATCATTGTACCGACATATCCGGGGCAGTCGCTTGGCGCGGGACCGCTCTGTCCTAAATGCGGCTTCCAAAACCGTCCAGGGGCGAGGTTCTGTAAGCGCGATGGGCAACCGCTGATTCAGGGAGCAGTGGCGGCACCACCACAACAAATACGAGCGCAACCCGCACGCGCACCTATTCAGTCGCGGCCCGTTCAGCAGCCTATTGGCACACGCCCAAGGCCATCTATTCAGGCCCGTCCGGCGGCAACAGGCAATTCGGCTAGCCCGGCTGGTGATCCTATGGTGCCGTATCGTGTGGGCTTACAGCTACTCACCAATAAAAATTATGCCGAAGCCGTCAATCAATTCAAGTTGGCACAGAGTATGGGGGGACCACAATACGATGTGCTGTATAATCTGGGGCGTGCCTATCGTCAATACGGCCAATCAGTCAAAGAGATCGATAAAAAACTCTTTGCTGAGAATATGAAATACGCCGCAGAACAGTTCGAGAGCGCGATCCCCCATAAGGCCGATGCCGTAGATGCCTACTTCCAGCTGGGCATGTGCTATAGAGATCTAGAACTCTACCTACAGGCCATCACTACCTTTAAGAAGGCGCTGGCACTGGCACCCAAAGATTCGGCCATTTACTACCAACTTGGACTGGCTGCGGCAGAACAGGGATCAAATCGAGAGGCCGAAGTATACTTTCTGGATGGCCTGCGTATCAATCCAGACCATGTGCTAATCCTGATTGCGCTTGGCCGGATCTACATAGAAACGAAACAAATTCCAACGGCGATCCGCCAGTTGCGTAAGGCGACACAGCTTGACGAATCTCTGTGGGAGGGCTGGTACGAACTGGGATGTGCCCACATGAAGGCAAGAGAATGGACTTTTGCCATCAGCGCATTGGAGAGAGCGCGCCGCATCAGTCCACAGAGACCAGCAATTTATAGCGCTATGGCTACGAGCTATTTCAAGCTGAATAGAAGATCTGAGGCTCGACAAATGATCAAAGAGACCCTGCAACGTGATCCCAATAATACCGAGGCCATTCGTTTACAAAAACAACTCTAAACACTATCAAAGGAGGGCAGTAATGTTCTGTCCGTCATGTCATACACAAAATCGTGAGAATGCCAAATTCTGCAAAAGTTGTGGCTACCAGTTCGCTGATGCTACAATCCTAGCCGATACGCAGCTCGCGCCAGAGACACCAGAGAGACAGGGGACGCAGGAGCCAACGCTAACCGCAACGATGACTGATCAGGCATGGTCTGCCTCCTCCACACCACTACAACAGGATGAGGCCAGCGCACCTGATCGGGGCAGTCCGTTGGACCCCGTGCACAAAGCAGCACAACCTTCCATGCCTCCAGGCCATAAAGAGGAGGTAGATATTAGCGATGCTCCAACACAGATTCTCTCTCCTCAACAAATGCTCAGCTATCAGTCACGACGCTGGCAGCGAGAATTAGAGCGAGAGGAGCGTGAAGCGCACACTAACGCTACTGGTCTTACGTCAACGCCAGACGTGGAAAATCGTGATCTTGCCGATATGCCAACAGTACTTACGCCGCCTGTGGAGAGTAGCACATCAGCCGATGCTCCAACTATGCTGGCATCGGCCACACGGGATAGTGCGGATATCCCAACAATATTGTACCCACAAGAAGGCTCTATACCCATTCCGCCACCACCACCGCCTGCATCGCTCATCCCGGTTGCCGCAGGATCGACAGAGGGATACGCAGGCACTGCAACGGTCGATACCGCTGGATACGCAAGCCATAAAGAGAATAATAGAGCAGCACAGGAGGCCATGGTAGCACCCGCTAACAACAAGATACCAGCCTCCTCGTCAGAAAAGGAGGGAGCTATGGAGCAAGGAACGTCCGCAACAGGAGATCAGGAAACCCATAAGCAGGCGCAGCACACAGAGACGACACCATCGGATTTTCATCTCCTGGCAGTCGGTACAACCATCATCGGGCGCTACGAGGTGACACAAGTGCTCCAGGAAGAGGCCGACGAGCACGTTTACCAAGTGACTGACCACCAGGGGTATCAACGCTGCTGGCACTGCGGTTCAGCCGAAAACGCTGAAGATGATCAATTCTGTAGCACATGTGGCGCTGGCCTACTCGACGCATCGTACATTCTGCACGAATACGCCGCCACCGCCAAGCCCGCCGGTGATTCCCATGTTCTGCAAGGCACCATCGTCAATACCTTCATCGACCAAGGGCATACGTATGTCGTCGAGCAACCACAAGCGACACAAACGGTCTTCCCCAACGGCGTACGCCTAGTGGCGGCCAGCGATTCGGATGCAGGCAATGTGCGCCGTAGCGAACCAAACGAAGATAGCACACTTGTATTACAACTCCAGCGTGTCCATGAATCAGTAGCCTCACCTGTGGGTGTGTTTATCGTCGCCGATGGCATGGGAGGACACGAGAATGGACAGGGAGCCAGCCGTATGGCGATTGGTACCATTGCTGACCGTATTACTCGCGAACTGATCATGCCTTCGTTTAGCGCAGAAAAAAGCAATGAAGGACCACACAAGTTAGAGGAAGATGAGCTGGTTGCGCTCTTATATGGCTCTGTACAAGATGCCAACAATGCCCTCTGCCAGGCCAACCAACGTGCTAAATCAGATATGGGATCAACACTTACCGGTTTTATGATTGCAGGCGATCATGCGTATATCATTAATGTAGGAGATAGCCGCACATACATGTTACGCGACCGCACGCTATATCCACTCACCACTGACCATTCGCTCGTTGGGCAACTGGTCGCGGGAGGACTCATTGAACCGGACGATGTCTACACACACCCGAACCGCAGTCAGATCTATCGTAGTCTTGGTGACAAGCCGAATGTGCAGATCGATATTGTCAAGCAACAACTCCTGCCCGGTGATATTATACTGAGTTGTTCTGACGGTCTGTGGGAGATGGTGCGTAATCCCGAAATTACACAGATCCTTAATCAAGCTAGCGATCCACAGACAGCCTGTACACAGCTGATCGAAGTCGCTAATATAAATGGCGGAGAAGATAATATCAGTGCGGTCATCGTTTACGTTCGCTGATATGATATACTAGGGCCAGCCGAAGCGAAAGGAGCAGAAGTATTATGCCCGGAGAGGTGACACTGGCACATCAGTTAGGAAAAGATTCTATGCTCGTTACTGGTGGAAGCCAGGTTGCATATGTTTTATTAGAAAGCAAGCCAACTGACCTGGTTGCCCAGGTACGCATGCCGCTCAATTTTGCACTGGTGATTGACCATTCCGGCTCCATGAAAGGTGCCAAGCTGAAAAATGTGAAGGAAGCGGTCAAGATGGTGATTGATCGCCTGGAGCCAATTGACTACATTTCTGTGGTCATTTTCGATGATACTGCTCAGGTAATCATCCCTTCCATGCCAGCCAATGATAGGCCAGGCATGAAAGCCGCCATTGACCGCATCCTGGATGCAGGCGGCACCACGATGTCATTGGGCATGACTCAGGGGCTTGGCGAGCTACGCCGCTGGAGTATTCCTAACGCAGTGAGCCGCATGATACTGCTGACCGATGGCGTGACTTATGGCGATACCGACCGTTGCCGTCAGCTAGCCAGGGATGCTGCGGCTGCTGGCATCGCCATCTATCCATTAGGTATTGGTTCCGACTGGGATGAAAACCTGCTGGATGATATTGGTCAACTGAGTGGTGGCTCTCCGGCTGAGTTTATCAGAAAACCGGACGATGCCATGACGATCCTTCAGCAACAAATACCAAGCGCCGTTGCCGTAGCGTTGCGCAATGCCACACTGACACTCAGCTTGCCAGCTGGCGTCTCACCGCGTAAGGCCGTCAAGGTGCTACCGCTCATTCGCGATCTTGATCAGTCGGCGCTTTCAGATCGCCGCGTGATCATTCCACTTGGCGATCTGGAACGAGATAGCCCTCAGTCAGTGTTAATTGAGCTGATGATTGATCCACGTCCCGCTGGACTCTTCCGCATTGCACAGGTTGAATTAACGTACGATGTACCAGTAGCTGGTCTAGCCAATGAGCGTATCCGCGATAACATTACTGTCACCTTCACACAGGATGCCAACCAGGCGTCTCATGTGAATGCGCTGGTCATGAACTATGCGGAAAAAGCGAATGCTAACCGTCTGGTGACTCGCGTACTGGAAGAATATAAACGCACAGGTAAGGCCACAACAAAACTTGCACCGAACGTCACGCGCGTATTGGACCAGGAGACCGTTGCCGCACTTGAACAGATCAATCAGGGGCAACAGATCTCCCCAGAACAGGTCAAATCTATTGGTAATAAAACACGCAAACTCACTCAGAGGCTCGATGACCTGTTACCTTAGATCGACCAATAGGTATTATAATCTGCATATACAATGATAAATAAAAAAAGAGGAAGGATATAGAGCATGTCAGTAAAATGTTCTTTAGGACATGAAAATCCCGATGGCTCGCTATATTGCGATGCTTGCGGGGAGCCACTGAGTAATGTAGCATCAGTGGCGACCGCAACATCGGCACCCGCTACCTCAGCAACCGCTCCCGATGGCATGGTGACATGTGCATCATGTGGGGCGACCAATCCCGCTGGCGAAGCTTTTTGTGCAAATTGTGGCGTGAGCTTGCAAGATGCCCCAGCTCTCGTTAATATGAATGCAAGCGTGCCACCACCACCAGCACCACCAACAGCGCCAGCCACGGCACCAGCCACCAGCGTTGCTACGGCACTCCAAGCGCGCCTGATCGTTGAAGCCGATAACCAGGAGTTTGACCTCAGCAGCAAAGACAATATTACTATTGGACGTGAAGATGCCGTCAGTAATATCTATCCTGATGTGGATCTCACCCCTCATGGTGGTGAGGAAGGTGGTGTTTCTCGACTACACGCTCACATCTTTGTCGAAAATGGCCAATATATGCTAGAGGATCTGAACAGTACGAACTTTACCTTCTTGAATCGTCAACGTCTGCCCGCTAAGACACCTACTCAGCTACATGACAACGACGAAGTTCGTCTCGGTCGTGTCCTGTTGCGCTTCAAAACGCCATAGGAAGGCTGCTATCATCCTTCACGAAAGGCGGGGTGCCAACCATTTTTTCGTTATAAAAAATGGTGGATACCCCGTTTCACATCTCTTGACAGATGTACTCACATACGGTAGACTTTCCTAAGTTCTTTATATCCGTAGCAGAGGAAATTGGAAAAATGAAACGTACTTGGCAACCGAAGCGCATCCCGCGTAAGCGTGAACATGGTTTTATGAAGCGTATGGCGACCCGTAATGGCCGTCGTGTCCTTAAAGCACGGCGGGCCAAGGGCCGCTGGAGCTTGACTGTTTAGACGAATAATTCCTATACTGTGGCACTCAATCGTGCATTACGCTTACGCAAAAGTGGTGATTTTCAACGAGTAAGGCAGCAGAGACGTAGTGTTATGTCTCGGCTGCTTATCCTCGCGTGGGCATCTAATAACGGAGTTGGTTTACGCATCGGTTTTGTGATCAGCAAACGCATCTCCAAACACGCAGTAGAACGTAATCATCTTAAAAGGTTACTCGGTGAAGCGATCAGATCTATGCTCGCTGAGCTTTCTGGCAACTGGGATATCGTGATCACTGCACGCGAGCAGATTATTGGTGCTGATTTACCTGTGCTTAGACAGGATCTTACTACGTTATTACGCAGAGCAAAGCTTCTCGCTCCTAAGTGAATGGACGCAAAGGTTGCAACCGTGAAATACATAGCATTAGCTCTAATCCGTTTCTATCAGCGCACGCTGTCGGTAATCCTGCCTTCATCGTGTCGATTCACTCCTTCATGTTCACAATACGGATATGAAGCTATTCAACGTTTTGGTTTTCTCCGTGGCGGTTGGATGACCATCAAACGCATTGGCCGTTGTCATCCTTTCTATCACGGGGACCTCTACGATCCTGTCCCAGAACTGCTGGGGCAAAATTTGGATCGAGGAAGGCAGGAGAGTTCGCGTGGGTGAGATAGGTCACGTTTTTAATATACTTTTTACAGACCCCATCTTCAATGGACTTATGCTGCTCTATCACCTGTTTGGTGATTTTGGGCTTTCAATTGTTGTGCTGACCCTGATTGTTAAGTTGATCTTGTTTCCTCTTACGTTGCAGCAGCTGAAATCGATGAAAGCCACACAGGCGCTGCAACCAAAAATGCAAGAGATACGCAAAAAGTATGCGAAGGACCAGCAGGCACAGGCCCTGGCAATGCAAGCACTCTATAAAGAATATGGTATCAATCCGGTCGCAGGTTGTCTCCCTTTGCTCATTCAGATGCCTGTCCTCTATGGCCTCTTTTTTGCCATTCAAACTATGTTGCAGGCAAATACTGTTGAGAAAATTAATGCACACCTTTATTGGTATGTACCTCATTTCACTGCGCCCCCTGATTTCAATCTCAGGTGGCTCACTTTTCTGAATGCAAACTGGTACATTTCATTAGCACATCCCGATCCTACACACATCTTACCAATCCTGGCGGGCCTAGCAACCTTTATTCAGCTCCGTATGTCCCAGCCCAAGACAGCTGCCAATGCACCTGCTAGCAATGATCCATCGGCGCAGTCGATGAAGATGATGCAGTATTTCATGCCTCTCATCACTGTGGTCTTCGGCTGGAGCTTCGCCGCTGCTCTAGCACTCTACTGGACAACATCTTCTGTTTTCCAAGCGGTTCAGCAGTACTTTGTGACTGGGATGGGCTCGCTACTGGTGGCCCCAAACCTTAAAATAGACAACAGCGGTAGCCAGGGTCAGAAAAGTAGCACAGAGAACAGCCAACGCCAGCCTACACCCGCTCGCACTAGAAAACAGACCGACGCTGAAAAACGTGAGTCTGAAGCTGTGGAGACAGATGAAGAAACAGATGATGCTGAGGGCAGTGATAGTGATGGTCCAATAGAGAGCCAATTACGTACAAGAACAAGGAAAAGCGGTCCCTCGCAATATAGTCGCCGCCGCCAGCGTCCTAGTAGTGCCTCTGCGCGCCGACGGCGTGGAAGCGCCCAACAATCACGAGGCTAAAAAGTCGGGAGTCAATAACTTTTTATAGGGAGGCAAGGAAACTGTGGAAAGCATAGAGGCTAGTGGCAAAAGTCTTGAAGAGGCGATCCAACATGCATTGCTCCGTTTGGGCAAGCGCCACGATGAAGTAGATATCACTATACTGCAAGAACCTGTCCGTGGCACGTTCGGTCTTGGCAGCAAAGATGCTCGTGTCCGTGTTACTGCGCACCCAACTACTACGAGTCCGGCCAGCGCTGTTATTACTCCTGAAATGGCTGATGCCATTCTCGGCCCTGATGGTCCAGATGTCGCCCTCCCCGATGACGAACTGTATGAGAATGACGAGGAGGACTATATCGAAGAAGAGGAGGAATATGAGGATGAAGAAGAACTGGCCGACGAGGAGTTAGAAGAGGATGAGGAGGAAGTAGCCATACCTTTTATTGGTACGGCTGGCCCCGTATCTCTGCAACAACCAAGAGCGGAGACCACACCACAGGATGCAGTCAAAGCTACGCAAAGCGATTTGCAAGATGTCGAATTTCCTTCTCGTGAAGATATCGAGATTACGGTTGATGTCTTGCAACATATTTTACATTATATGAATATCCATGCGACTGTGCAGGTGCGTTCAACCAATCCTCTGACCCTCAATATTCATGGGATTAATGAAAATCTTGGTCTGCTTATCGGACGCCGTGGCGAGACATTGGCGGCTTTACAGTTGCTAGTCAGCTTGGTGGTGAGCCATCGTACCAAACATCGTATGCGCATTATCGTTGATGCTGAGAATTATCGTCAGCGACGCGAGGAGAATCTGCGTTCGCTAGCTCTACGTGTGGCGCAACAGGTCCGCAATTATCGTCGTTCAATAGCTTTGGAGGCGATGCCCCCCCATGAACGGCGCATTGTGCACTTAGCTTTATCCGACAGTAAGGATATCAGCACTGAAAGTATTGGTGAAGGCGAAGAACGCCGTGTCGTTATTTCTCTGAAACGACCTGGACGGTAGGGCCCGCTACCCCACACCCCAGGGCACCATAAAGGATGCCCATAGGCATGCGCGTTAAGCAGAGGTTTGCCTCTGCACTCCCTGGTTCTTGCCACCTCCGGCGACAGCAGGGAAGAAAAGGGGTATTTGGGGAGACCCCAAACCCCGAAAGGCGGGCTTCGCCCCCTGGACCCCCGCTTAACGCGCATGCCTATGGGCACCCATAAAGGATGCCCCTACAATGGTACGAATACACCTCGTAAGCCACTTCGTACCATTGTAGGGGCATCCTTTATGGGTGCCCTGTAAGGGCGAACGCCCGTTCTGTAAGGGCGAACGCCCGTTCTGTAAGGGCGAACGCCTGTTCTGTAAGGGCGAACGCCTGTTCTGTAAGGGCGAACGCCCGTTCTGTAAGGTTTATTTCACCGGAATAAGCATATCTCTATTCTCTGTGGAAAAGGTGCGCACTGCCATGCTAGTAACTCCAACATTTCTAGCGATTGGGCATATTACACGCGATTTGCAGCCTGATGACTCGTCTAGATTAGGTGGTACCGTGACTTTTGCCGCCCTTACGGCTGCTCGTTTAGGATTAGCTACGGCGATTGTCAGCAGTGCAGATACCACGCTCATTGCGCAACTCTCCACGCAGCTTCCCGCTATTGCCTGCGCATTGCAACCATCACCTGAAACCACTACTTTCGTGAACCACTATCAAGAGGGATTTCGGACTCAGTATCTACGTGCACGAGCATCCTCTCTGCACGCTGAGGATGTACCGCTTGCATGGCGCAAAGCCCCTATCGTACTCTTGGGACCGCTGGCCCAGGAACTTCCTGCCGACTTTGTGACGCTCTTTCCCCGACGCAGTGGCGCGCTGATCGCTGCAACGCCACAGGGCTGGTTGCGGCGCTGGGATGACGATGGACGTATTTGGCCAACGCCCTGGCAGGCGGCAGAACAGGTCTTGCCCAGACTCGACGTGCTCATCTTAAGCCATGACGACCTGCTACCCTTCGCAGGCGAGAACCGTGCTGCTGCCGATGCCATACTGGACCGCTGGAGTATGTATGCGCCGCTTCTCGTCGCCACCGATGGGCGTCATGGCGCAACACTCTTCCGTCAAGGTACCAGACAGCACTTCCCGGCTTACCAGGTACAAGAAGTTGATCCGACCGGAGCTGGCGATGTCTTCGCAGCTGCCTTCCTCACCCATCTTTACCAGCACAACGATCCCGCACACGCCGTTGCTTTCGCCAACTGTGCGGCCTCCTTCTCAGTCGAAAAATACGGGCTCAGTGGTATTCCAAATGAAGAGATGGTGGTCAGGGGTTGCAGACACTCTGAAGCATGGGGAGCATCAGCACTTATCACACTAGGCCGTAGAAAACAAGCCCGTATGACCAATAAGCTACAACCCCCCATATGCTGCACCAAAAACCTTGTTGAAACAATAACACATATATGGTAAACTCGTCGCAGAAAAATTGTAAGAGAAGCAGTCTTCTCTTATGAGTCAGTAGTCATGTAGTATCGTTCTGGTATTCTTGTAAGCGCAAAATAGATTGAAGAACGCGTGATTGGATAGTTCAAGAAGGAGAAGAGTGTGGCTAACCACATGGGACAACAGTTCGGCAACTATCGATTACTTCATCAAATTGGAAAAGGTGGTTTTGGGCAAGTTTACCTGGGTCAACATATCTACCTGAAAACGCAAGCTGCCATCAAACTCTTATTGGAGGACATGGATAATGCGCAAAAAGAAGTCTATCATGCGGCCTTTCTCCAAGAAGCTCGCAACATCGCAAGATTGAAGCATCCACACATTTTGCGCGTGCTAGAATTTGGCGTGGAAATGTCAACCCCGTATTTAGTGATGGAATACGCCGCTCATAGAAGCTTACTTGAGCGTCATCCTCGCGGGAGCAAAGTTTCACTGGATCGAGTGGTTGGCTACACCAAAGAGATCGCCGAAGCATTGCAGTATGCGCATGAGGCATATTTGATCCATCGAGATGTCAAGCCTGCCAACGTGCTGCTGGATGAGCGGGATACCCTTCTGCTCAGTGACTTTGGCATTGCAACCGTCGCGCACCGCACCTCGTCGATGCGAACGAGCGCCTCTATGGGCACCGCTGCCTATATGGCCCCGGAACAGTTACAGGGTAAACCAGTTCCTGCCAGCGATCAGTATGCGTTAGCCGTCATAGTTTACGAATGGCTTTGTGGGCTGCTTCCCTACCAAGGTGATCCGATCTCTATAGGAATGCAACACCTAATGGCTCCCATTCCCTCATTATGTGTACATAATGATGCGCTTTCGCCTAGCATAGAAGTGGTAGTCCATCAAGCAATGGCTAAAGACCCCAAAGAGCGTTACGCCACAGTCCAGGCATTCGCGATCGCTTTGGAGCAAGCCAGTCAGGATATGCTGCCAACCGATCAGCTTCGCCCTCGCGGCCCATCAGCTCCATTGTATATCCCTTCCTCTCCATTATCGAACTCCAGTGGACTATACGCCAATACTACAGCGATTGACTCGTCTCGACCACTGCAACCAGCCGAATCGTTGCTCAGAACGGCCTCTGATTCATCTGTATCCCGGTCTACGACTCACATCCTAGGACCGCAAGGCACTGTCCCTACGATGCCAAATCCGTCAGAGAAAACGACCAATAAGTCCACAGTATCACGCCGCACCATTCTCGCTGGCATTGCCAGTGGAGCAGCACTTGTTATAGTTGGGGGAAGTGCATTCTTCTATTGGCAACAATCCCTCCAAAATCAGGTCGTGAAGCCAAGTCCAGTAGTGACACCACCAATCTCAACAGAAACTCCTCAAACACCAACGGCACCTTCCAACAATGCTGTTCTCACCTATCAAGGGCACACCGACACCGTGACTGCCGTGGCATGGTCACCACCTGATGGTCAGTTTATAGCATCATGCGGATACGACAAGAGCGTGCTGGTGTGGAATGGAAGCTCTGGTCGCACACTCTTCACCTACACAGGACACTCTGACACTGTGTGGGAAGTTACGTGGTCGCCTGATGGCAAGCGCATAGCGTCCTGTTCAGACGACAAGACCGTGCAGGTGTATAACGCTAGTGATGGGAGCAATCCCTTCACGTATATAGGACACACTGATACAGTAGGTACAGTAGATTGGTCGCCCAATGGGAAGCTCATAGCATCTGGTTCTCGTGACAAAACGGTGCGCGTGTGGAATGCCAGTAATAGGAGTAATATCCTCATCTACAAAGGACACACTTCGGACACATATAAAGTCGTGTGGTCGCCCGATGGGAAGCGTATAGCATCCGGCTCTGGTGACCAGACTGTGCAGGTCTGGAATGCCATTAATGGCAGCAATGTACTTGTCTACCAAGGGCATTCTGCCGCAGTCATTGCCATCGCTTGGTCGCCCGATGGGAAACGCATAGCATCTGGCGCTGGGGAGACCGTGCAAGTGTGGAACACTGACGATGGGAGCAATGTCTTCACCTATCGAGGACACACGAACAAAGTGCAGTGGGTGGCATGGTCACCCAATGGGCAGAGCATCGCCTCAGGCTCCCGTGACAAGACCGTGCAGGTCTGGAACGCGACCACCGGCGATACTATCTTCACCTATCGAGGGCACACCGAGAATGTAGAGACAGTAGAGTGGTCGCCCGATGGGAGGCAGTTAGCATCCGGTGCTCTTGACCGGACGGTGCAAGTGTGGCATGTAGGGTAAGTTCTTAGGAAGGATTATCCCTACGCGCCCCTCACATAGCGCTGCAAGCAGAGCGTCAGGCCAAACGCTAGCAGCGCAATAGCGCCCCCCACCATGCTCCCCGAAACCGCCAGTATCAAAGCGTCAACCAACGAAATACCAGCAATGAGCTGCTCTACAGCACGCCCGACCAACCTCCTGGGCCGTCGGTAAACAAGCGAGATACTATACCAGTTCCAGCCCACAAAACCTGCGGCCAGCGGCAACAACCAGAGTGTAGACCATGATAAACGCGTGATAATATATAAGAGTGGCATAAAAAGTGTAATGATCACAATGCTAGTAGGAACCGTAATTCTGCGTTCAGTCTTAGCGATAGCCGTCAGGCTGGTGACATAGCACACTAACAACGTACTTGCGACCAGCACCTGCCACAAATCGCGCGTCTGGTACTGAGTAGCACAGGCGAGAAATGTGCTAAGGTAGATCATACCTCGGCAGAGACCCATCAACAACGGACTCAAGGAATGCTGTTTGTGCCAACGATTATAACAGACCATCAGTATACTCAACAATACTCCACACAGAAACGGTATCCCACCGCTCAGCAATAAGAGAAAACTGCCAGCACCGAAGAGCAGAAGCATGACGTTCATGGCACTGGCACGGGTAATGAGGCCGCTGGGCAGTGGTCGTTCGGGACGTTCACGGCAGTCGGAGGCGTAATCCATGAGACCATTCAGATACATGCCAGCGCAATAGAAACACAGCATGGCAAGCATGACTAGCCCAACCCTTAGATCAGGCCAGAACTTGCCCGCGAGCACTACACCAACCAGCACATTGCTAATCACAGTAGGACTGTTGCAGATGCGAGCCAGCGAGAGATGGCCCCGTAATACACGCTGCATACGTGTTGCCCGCGACATACGCAGGCTAGCAGACAACGGTGACAAAGGAGCCAATGGCGACAGTGATCGGTAACGAACGTTCTTTTTCCTCATGGTAATCTTCTTAGCACCCACTCGTACTCATGTACTATAGAATCCATAATATCATGCTTCAGCGCATCCGGTAAGACATGCCAGGTATACGTCTCAATCTCAAGGTGACGACAAAAACGTTTTTGTACTAAGAGATCGAGCATCTCCACAATTGTATCTTGTGTTGAGAATAATCGCATCCCATGGTCAACGTAGTCATTGACAAAAATAGGGACATGAAAGTGGATACGCCACTGCTCGATCTGTCGCTCATACATTTTAAGCAAGGCGTCAGACAGGTCCGCATAGTGGCGAATAGCACCGTTGCGATTCCTCTGCACAACCTGGTGCAGGTAGGTTGACTGCGTGAAGGGAGACAAAGCACGTACAAGCGCGGCCCGATCAACCAGAGACACTAGTAGCTCCTCTTCAAGTGGGAAAGCAACTTTTAGTGCTGAACTGATCTGCACTTTACCCACTCTAATGCCGTATTGCTCCAGCAGTGCTAGCCCTTGCGCTGGCCTTTCATATGCGAGAGCCATATGGCAAGTATCCAGGCAGACCTGTATATGTTCAAGCAAGTATTGGCGGGCCATTTCTACTGAGACTGAGAGCGAACATGCCAACATGCAGACTCCTTCTTGGAAAAGCCAATCCGTATAAAATCGCACAACCTCTTCACAATTCTCCAGCAATCCATCTGGCTCTGGCTCAATGGCAAGCACTATATGTTTATCATAGGTTCGCCTGACGCGGATCAGCGTTTCAGCCACGCGTACAATATTGCGTGTAAAGGTACGCCAGGTACCAGGATCACGCTCATTGACCCAGGCTTTATAAGAGAGTGGGCTGGTAGAGATACTACCTGCTACGCCATCGGGTAGTAAAGCCGCTAAGATTGCAATCAGGCGCAATGTATAAGCAACACGTTCCTCCTCACGCCAATCGGGCGCATGGACTAGAGCTTTCACCGGCTGCTGCTGAAATGGACCATAAGAAAAACCATTCAGCGTGAAAATGTATAACCTCTGCTCCTGCAAAAAATGCTGAAGCTGGAGAAGATGATTGCCTTGCAACAATTCGTCACTCTCTTGACCTGAGAGCCGCAATCCTATACCAAAGTCAGCCAACGGCACAATACGTTCTTTGAGCGCTGGCGCATAACGTTGCAGATTGGCAAACACTTCACTCCACCCATTAGCAGGATGGATACTTGTACAATAGGTCAAATGAAAAAATTTATTTAGATTCCTGTAGGTAACTATCGGTACCTTCCTCCACTTCATACCCATCACCACGCATTATACCTCATCAAGAAATTACTCTTTGTGTTGTTGCCTTTCACAAACGAAATTTACTGCACTGCCTCAAAAACGAGACAGGATGCTCATAGACGATTTTACGGATCACATTTTCTGGTTCGATACGACGATCTGCCACCAACGTCCCTACCAGCCATTTTTTGCCCTTATATTTATCTTCTAAATGAGGCGCATGAATGTGGATATACCCTCCGCCATCTCCTCAGAAAAATACCTCGCGTAAGATCCCTCTCTCACTATATGCAGCAACTATTGCTAAGGTCAAGCGTGACAGGACAATTTAGCTACTCTTACTCATGTGTCGGTGCTAGTTTTGCGGTCGGATGGCAAGTTTTGGCTTGTAATGAAACTTGCGAATATAATTTGCAGTGGCTTGACACCTACACCTAACAGTCGTAAGATGGAACTTGATATTTTATACAAAACCTCCCGTACCCGTTAAGGAGCCTGGATATGTCATTTCAAATTTGTCTTAAAACAGACAAGTCCCTACAACAGCTCGCCACGGAGATACGCGAACTCTTTTCTCTGCCTCCATTTGCTCAACATGCTTTTGCTGGCGCACCTTACTGCCAGTTTGATATGTTAGGAATGCTTATTATGCTTCACTGGGCGGAAGAGAATGAACGCGACCCAGAAGTTATAGATTACCCCTACTGCTTTGAACTACAGTTTTCTTTTACCGATCATCAACTAGACACGGATTCTATGGAATATGCGCTGCAACCCTACTATGCTCAACTGCTCGCTTTCCGTCTTGGTGTGGAGACGGCTTGTCACGAAAAACAACGCATTGGACGACATTGGCAGGTACGTTACCGCTATTACTGCAAAAATCCCAAGTGGAATGAGACTGTGCTCTACGGTGAAAAAGGGTGGGAGCCAGCCGTCACTATGGCTCCCCCTAGTCCCTGGCGTAGCATAAGTCCTATTATATAAATATATTTATATAATGTAATCTTGTAACTATTCAGGTGCCCTCTTCTAGCTTTCTCAGCGCCTACGGCGCTTCGACATGCGCGCCACCACATATAACTCTACAGCAGGGGGTTCCAAGGGGCCTGCAAGGCCCTTTGGCGGGGTACGGGGTTGTCCCCGTATCTCTCCCTAAATAAAACAGGCGTGCCACCACATGTAACTCTACAGCAGGGAGTTCCAAGGGGCCTGCAAGGCCCTTTGGCGGGGTACGGGGTGTCCCCGTACCTCTCCCTTCCGTCGTAGCCTCCTCCGGTGGCGCGAGAGAAAAAGAAACCTGAATAGTTACACAAAAACAAGTGCTTCTATCCAAGTGTAGATAGTATCCAGGACCTGGGCAACGGTCATACCGTCGGTGACAACTTCGATAGCATCGCTAGCACGTTGCATATTGGGACCGTCGAGTGCATCGCGGCGGCGGATATCGTGTAGCACCTCTGGCAACGATGCGCGTTGAGGATGATGCTCACCCAGACGCGCAACCAACTCACGATGGCGACGACGGGCACGTTCCTCTGAGCTTGCGGTAAGAAATATTTTTAGCTCTGCTTCTGGCAGTACAACAGTCCCGATATCGCGCCCAACCATCACTACGTTGCCTTGTAGAGCAATGGCCCGTTGCTTGGCCCGCAACAGCGCGCGTACAGCGGCATGCGCGGAAACAGTCGAGACTGAGCGCGTAATCTCCGCTTGGCGAATGGCCCAGGTAATATCCCGACCATTAGTGAGGACGGTATATTGGCGACCATCATCCACAGTAGCGTGGCAGACAACTATAGTAGCATGCCGTGTCAGTTCGGCTAATGCGGCCCCATCGCCCATATCTGCATGTTCGTGTAAAGCAAGCCAGGTGACAGCTCGATACATTGCGCCAGTATCGAAGTAAAGATAGCCTAGTCGTTGCGCTAATAGCTCGCCGACGGTACTTTTGCCAGCTCCGGCAGGGCCATCAAGGGCAATACGTTGTGGTTTCATCAAGCCTCCGTTTCTCGTAGTTGAGGTATACACTTGGGAGGCATTATAACACGTGGAAGCACATTGGAGTTTTAGGATGAGTTATGAATCTATGCATGTATTACTGCAAATATGTATATTTTCCGGCTTTGCCAGATTAATTGCTCCTACCGGAGCTAAGAACAATTTTACAAAAATTTTAATAGACAATTCTGCATCCATGTGGTATATTATGTCATACACCACATGGAAGAGAGGTTATCCTCAATATTGGAACAATATAATCCATATGACAATGGTGCCAAGCGTTTGATCACCCTGTGTGCTCAGGATCTCATCTCCTGGCTGCATAAGAAAGCTGTGTTCAAAAACCATGGCACAGGAGAGTTCAAAAGCGTCACCTTTGAAGCCGATGCCGTCCAGCTCTGTACTATCGACAATCATCCCGCCATTATCCATCTGGAAATACAGAGTGGGGGGGACGCGAACATGGAACAGCGTCTTCTGGAATACAATACGCTTGCATATCGCTATTATCGCCATCCAGCGCTCTCGTATGTGATCTATCTCAGAACAGGCGGCAAACGTCCTAAGCCACCTCTGGTACGTGTCTCACCAGACGGCAAGGAAATTCTGCGCTTTCATTACGAAACTCTCGAACTGGGCGAGATGCGATGTGAAGACCTTTTTGAGAAAAATTTGCGTGGCTTACTGCCACTGATACCGCTCTGTGAGAACGGAGCCAGAAGAGAGGTGGTCGAGCATATTATTGCACTCTTGACCACCAATGATGATACAATGACCACGAGAGAGTTGCTAGCCTTAACGAGCTTATTTGCATCTCTAGCATTCACAAGCTCAGAGGACCAGCAGTGGTTAGACAGGAGATTTAAAATGCTCGACGATATCTTACGTGAAACCCCTATGTATAAGTCTATTGAACGTAGAGCACGCGAGGAGGCACTCGTAGAGGGCCGTGAGAAAGGCCGCGAGGAGGGCCGTGAGGAAGGCCGTGAAAAAGGGCACGAAGAGGAACGGCAGCTACGCTTGAGTTCTTTGCGTCAAAAACTCCTCATGCTGCAACATAAGCGTTTTCCTCAATTGAGTCAACTGGCAAGTAAACGTGTTGCTCAGATTACCAGACCTGATATCCTTGAGGACCTCATGGTCAAACTCGCTCTTGCTCAGGACTCCGATGAGGCTCAAGAGGCATTGCTGGCGCTCGCACAAAACGATCAAGCCAACACTGCATCCTAGTGTTTTCTGTTGCAGACTGTAAGTAGATAAAATATGTACTCTACTTACAGCCAAGAATTCTACGAACTTTACAGCATTACTAGTGCAGAAGCTCAAAACATTTTGGGGAATGGGAACATTTGGGGACACCCAAGCCCCGCCAGGGAGGCTTCGCCAAATGCCACCCCCAATCCCTATCAGCTCTTTTGTTTTTGCACTAGCGCTACGCCGTCACTAACTCTTGCCCTATAAGATTCAGCAAATGACGGCGAAACTCCTGCTCTTGTAGCTGATACCAGTGCTGGCGAAATGCCTGATACTGCTCCTGACGTACCTGCTCCTGCTTACGCAAGAACTGTTCCAGCCCATAGCGTTCCTGTGCGGTGGGGGCCACCGACGGATCAAGCACTGCGGAGAGCAATTCAGGGCGTATGAACGACCTGACCTTTGTCTTTGGCCCCTTCCCTTTCTGTCCCGTTATCATGGCGGGATCAGGGATGGGATTATCCTGACTGCCTAAGCACAGACGTAATAGCGCGATCAAGACATCGCTATCGTGTAGCGCGCCCAGCTCGTTCTGGAGTTGTTCCAATTCTTTCCCCAGAGGCTTGCAGTCAGCGGGGAGAAAGTCGGCAAAGATCTCTAGCGTGTAGCGGAGCCGCTTAGCCGTGATGCGTAGATTATGCAATTCTCTGACCGCGTAGGGACTATCAATATGGTTGCTCCACTCGTACATCTCCGCTAAGCGTACCTGTACAATCTTGGCCGCATTCTGCGCCGTTGGAGCCTGCACATCCAGGTTTGTGACGGACCTTGCTTTAGCCATCGCATGTATCCCCTTTATTTACCAATACTGGACGCTAACTGTTGCTGGAAACGCTGTTCATCAAAATCGACGAGGAAGGTCTCTAGCTCCTGCTGCTGCTGTTTGCGACACGAGGCGAGATGATCAAGTAGCCATTGTATGCCCGCCTTTTCCTCTTCTACTATCTGTTCCATCTGCTCTTGTATGTGTTGTACCATCACATCGGTATCGCGTGCTGCTCCCAAGAGGTTAGCAGCTTGCTTTACTTGTTGGTATGTCTTCCTAAAGGGTTTTGCTTTACAAGCAGACTCATATGCATCCATCGTGGCGCGCAGACGACGCGAGGCGACACGCATTTTGTGGACCGACTCGATATCGTCATTCTGTAGTACGTCATCGATCCAATTCAGAAATTTCTTGCCTCGTTTGGGCAGTTCATTGCGCACGGATTGCTTGAACGTCTCGCGCTGTTTCTCGTTTCTTGAGACCCGCTCAGGCACAGGCGGTGCTACTCCTACCCTGGAGTCATCTGGCCTGACCTCTGGATGCTCTAGCCATTGCTCGCCATAACGCGCATAAGCGAGCAATACACCTTCACGCAGACCATAACGGCTAATGATCACCTCGTCCAGGTGTAAGTATTCCATCATGGCCTGTAGCAGCAAAGCACCGCTGGGCAAGACCTTCGCTCGCTCTTGTCCCACTCCGTAGCGCTGTGCTACCTCCTCTGAGCGTACCTTTTCTAACATGCTCAGACAGACTGCGAGATCTTTACGTGTGAAATGAGCAACCTGCTCATCTTTCTTTAACATCTGCCTGGCAATTTTCAGCAACGCTCTCGCACTAGAACCTGTCACCACGAGTTGCTGGGGCAAAGAGGGAATATAGAGTTGTCGCACATATTGACTGAGAAAATCTTGTGCTTCTTGGATATCATCCTCGACCGGAGGATCTGAGTTCAAAATCTGGTCGTGCAGCCAACCAGAGCCAATCGGAAGTGAGCTAAGCCACGCAATATGGCGTTGTTGTACGATAATTAGCTCTGTACTGCCACCACCAACATCGAGTACAGCGGCATCAGCACATAACTCTGTCCCATCATACGTTGCACCATGATAGGTCAGTGCCGCCTCGACAATACCACTGAGAATATGTACCTGTATGCCCGTTGTACGTTCAATCTCATCTACAATTTGCTGTCTATTTTGCGCCTTGCGCAATGCCTCCGTTGCGACCGCCAGTACGACATTGATTTGCTCGTGTTCCGCTTCCCCGCGATACTTACGCAGAGTGGTGAGAAGGGCTTCCCGCTTTTCTTGACCAATCTCACCTATCACCTTCACATTCTCTCCCAAACGTACCATAGTCTGATCATCCTTGATCAGCTCTAGAGAGTCCGGTGCACAGTTAGCAATCACTAGCTCTACGCTATTACTACCAATGTCTATAGCGGCGCATTTTATCATTTGTAGTTGATGTTCCATCGTCTCCTCCATGTAATGCAATCCAAAAGATACTATGCTAGGTTCGTTGCGGGAAACGTGTTGCTCAAACATATAGAAAAGTATACCACTTTGCGAGAGGGTGCATAAAATAATGATGATGTATGAGCATGAGTTGAGCGGAACTCCGCTCAACTCATGCTCATACATCATCATTATTTTATGCACCCTTGATAAAACTATCTATTGCCATCCTCGACTGATTATGCGATACTAGCTGATAACCAAAGGATGGTAGATATCAACATAACTTGTCTTTCGTCTATAAGGGGGATTGCTGTCGATACGTCGGAAGAGACGGTTGTTGATTGTATCTGCCGTATACCATAGCATAGAAACATTTTTAAGGAGGTTAGCATGACCATATTTAGTTTAACAGAACCAGCAGCGAAGAGTGCACTGGTTGCGAACAAGCCGTGGGATCAGGCAATCTACCAAGCATTAGCTCAGACTCACGGAGTAGATGCCGATGTCGTACTGCTGTTCTCTAGCGGTAAATATGCGGATCATTTTCAGGATATGTTACGCATTGTGCGACGCGAAACTGGTGCCTCGTCTGTGCTAGGTTGCTCTGGTGAAGGCGTTATTGGCACAGGAACCGAGCTAGAGGAAGTGCCTGCACTCTCACTACTACGCCTCTCTCTCCCCGGCGCGACGTTACATACAGTCCGTTTTACGCAGCAGATGGTCGAGCACTGTACCAGTTCCCTGGCATGGAGTGAGCAATTGGGGATAGCGGCAGGAGAAGTCAATTCCTGGCTCATCTTCGCTGATCCGCTCCATATGGATTGCGAAGGCTTACTAGATAGTCTGACACGCGCCTACTCTGGTCTGCCTATGGTTGGTGGTCTGGCTGCTAACGACCAGGCTGAACGCTGTACGTACCTTTTCCGCAATGATGAGGTGTATAGGGATGGCGCTATTGGATTAGCCATTGGCGGCCCATATACGCTGCACCCTCTTGTTTCGCAGGCCTGTGAGCCTATCGGCGAAACATGGACCATTACCAGTGTACACAGCCATGGCCTAATCGAGTCTATTTCTAACCGGCCAGCCTATGATCTGTTGATCGAAACGTTTAAAAGTCTGCCTGCTATGATGCAACACCGAGCACAACGCAATTTGCTGGTAGGACTGGCCGCCGACGAGTACTGTCATAGTTTTGAGCGAGGCAGCTTCCTCATTCGCCCCCTGCTTGGCGTAGATCGCCGTACTGGTACTCTAGCGATTGGAGCTGTGCCACGCCTTGGGCAGACTATCCAGTTCCAGCTACGTGATGCTCATACCGCCTCCCTCGATCTACAACAGATGCTGATGAAAGCGAAGAAAGAGCTAGGAGACCGTCAACCCGTCTCGGCCATCCTGTGTACATGCAATGGTCGCGGCGAGCATATGTTCGCTTGCTCTGACCATGATGCCCAGGCGATTGAGCGCGAGCTGGGACCACTGCCACTCGCAGGATTTTTCTGCAATGGCGAAATTGGCCCTGTGGGCAAGCGCGCCTTTTTACACGGCTTTACCGCTTGCCTCGCCCTGGTAGTCAAACAATACTAGCTCTATGCTCTTAGAGAAAGATGGCTCGTCATCAGCTGACTGATCCAGGGTGCTTCATCAACCTGCAACTGAACTTTTATCAGTGAACCATTGGGCATAGTGAACGATGTAAAAAAGCGGTGGAAGCGCTCCATTGTCTCACGACACCGATAATCAGGGGCCGCATCGCCAAGGAGCAAGAACCACAAAACAGCACGCAGGAATTGTTCGTGGCCAAACACGGCCACAAATTCGTCATGCAGACGATAAAGACGTTGTACTGTTTCCTGTACGCGACACATAAAATGAAAGAAAGATTCAGCTCCCTCACCATCATTAGAAAGGGGCTCTAGCCTTTCCCAGTAAGCATTTACTGTAGGACGACGGTCCAGTAGTGTTGTATTCTGATATTTACAAGGTGATAAGTATGTGAACTCTTGAACATCCCATTTTTCATGAGGACATTGCGGGAAACGTTGCATAGTTGGGAATGCAGTTTGTTCTGTACGAATATAGGGCGATGTGATGATGAGGTCAGGTGAACGTTTAAAAATTCGTGCAATGTCTTCTGCTGGCCTTTTACCTTTTTCCGTCAAAACCACTGTTTCGGGGCATGTGGTACGTAGCCCTGCGTTTGCCTCACTTTCGGCATGCCTGATAAACCAGACCGTCGGCATCCTGAAAACCTCCTTACTTATCAAGGCATTATGTCATCATAGTGAGCTATAGACATTACCCTGTTAGCTTTGTAGTACGTGTATCTTCATTGTATGCAGATAGCCATGACAGGACGTGCCAGAAATCTGCCAGCGCAAGATACGCTCTGTTATGAGTGGAGATAGACAAGGGCAGTAGCGATGCATTCAGCCAGGGGATGAGCAGTCCGCAGAATTAAGGTGTCAGCAGGCAGATGTGTAAAGAGTGGGATGTCGTTTTCAATGGCCATGATATCGGCACTAAGAGCGCCAGTACTGACCGTACGTTGCGTCACTCTGGAACGGCGCACGTCGCAACCAGTAGAACACAAAACAACTTTGAGCTGTGCATCAGCCGCCGCAACCATTTCGCGGGCCTGCTTCATCAC
>VBJK01000023.1 GCA_005879655.1 Chloroflexota bacterium
ACCCCCCATCCAGATCACCCCAGAACTTGACAAGACTAACCGCCAAGAAGGAGGATTTGGATCCACCAACCAAATCCAATTCATCTCTGCTGTGGAAATGGAACAAACACTGCAAGAAGAAGACATCGCATTCCTGTGTGAACTATCCGTTGAAGGACACCTGCTGGTCAATGATCAAGATCCCCGCATTGCCCCTTTGCTCCAGGAATTCCAAGATGTCTTCCCAGAAGAACTCCCAGCAGAATTACCACCCCCTCGAGACCTTGACCACCGCATCGAGTTAGAACCAGGAAGCCGACCTCCATGGCGACCGATCTACAGGATGTCCCCTTTGGAGTTAGACACATTGCGCAAGGAATTAGACAAACTTCTCAAGAATGGATCCATCGAACCCAGTGTCTCCCCTTATGGTGCCCCAGTCATCTTTGTAAAAAAGAAGAGCGGTGAACTGCGAATGTGTATCGACTACCGAGCTCTAAACAAGATCACCATCAAGAACCGGTTTCCCATTCCCCTTATCGATGACCTCATCGACCGACTTCATGGGGCCAAAGTCTTTACCAAGATTGATCTTCGCTCAGGCTACAACCAGGTCCGAATCCACCCAGAGGATATTGAGAAAACCGCATTCCGAACCCGCTATGGCCACTTCCAGTACAAGGTAATGCCCTTCGGATTAACAAATGCCCCAGCAACCTTCCAAGCCCTAGTCCAAGATGTCCTGCGTCCCCTCCTAGATGTATCGGTCATTGTATATATCGATGATATCCTGATCTACAGCCAGAATGATGCAGACCACTCTTACCACATCCGACAAGTCCTTGAACTCTTGAGACAACACAAGCTGTATGGTACCATTGCCAAATGCGAGTTCTTCAAGGACTCGGTAGAATATTTAGGCCATATCATCTTGGCACAAGGAATAGCTACCGACCCCAAAAAGGTGGAGATCATCCGAACATGGCCCCAACCTACCAACCTCAAGGAACTTCAGTCCTTTTTAGGGCTGTGCAATTACTACCGTCGATTCGTTGCAGACTATTCCAAGATAGCTGCTCCCCTCACTGACCTAACCCACAAGGACACCACGTACCAATGGACCACTCACACAGACCTGGCCTTCCAACTATTGAAGGAACACATGTCCCGAGCCCCTGTACTCTGCATCCCGGACCCCAACCTTGCCTTTGTAGTCACCACTGATGCATCCGACTTCGCAGTAGGAGCAGTCCTAACCCAAGACCAAGGACAGGGACCCCAGCCGGTGGCTTTCATATCCCGCAAAATGAACTCCCATGAACGAAACTATGCAGCCCATGAGAAGGAGACCCTAGCAATCATGCATGCCCTCAAGAAATGGCGGGTCTACTTGGAGGGACGACATTTCACTGTATATACCGACCATGCCACACTGCGCCATTTCCCAGAACAACCTGACCTAACCAGACGGCAGGCCAGATGGATG
>VBJK01000024.1 GCA_005879655.1 Chloroflexota bacterium
ATGTCAACCGCATTCCATCCTCAAACAGATGGACAGACCGAACGGGCAAACCGAACCTTAGAAGACATGCTGCGAGCCTTCGTCAACTACCGCCAAGATAATTGGGATCAGCTCCTCACATCCGCAGAATTTGCATGTAACAATGCACCCAACGCATCTACTGGTATGAGCCCTTTCCGTGTCAACACCGGCCGTGACCCCCACAACCCCTACTCCTCGATTGCCAAGATCCCCGATCACACCCCAGCCGCTGCAGATTTCCTGGAGACCCTATCCAATGCCACCAAGATTGCCGCAGATGCCCTGGCCTTGGCCAAAGCCAATCAAGAACGAGGTGCAAATAAACATCGACGCCACATGGAATTCAAAGTAGGTGACCAGGTCCTTGTCTCCTCCAACCACATCAATTTGGCATCACAGGCAACCCGGCCCTCCAAGAAACTCCAGCATCGGTTCCTGGGTCCCTTCCCCATCATCCAGAAGGTCTCCACAGTTGCATACAAACTAGATCTCCCTGGAACTCTGTGAATACACCCTGTCTTTCATGTCTCCCTCCTCCGACAATACCAAAACCCCTCCCAAATTGCAGACCGACCCCCACTGGTACCACCTCCTCCTCCAGTCACCATCAATGATGTGCCCGAATATGAAGTCGAACGCATCCTGGACCACCGTCAATGCTGCAAACAGAAAGAATACCTGGTAAAATGGATGGGATACCCAGATCATGATGCAACATGGGAACCAAGCACCAACTTGATGCACGTATCTGAATTACTGGAAGAATACATGGCATCGCGGACGATGCTCGAGGGGGGGGGGAGTAA
>VBJK01000552.1:0-1433 GCA_005879655.1 Chloroflexota bacterium
CGCACACTTTTCACCAGCCCCTCTTTACGCAATACCATGAGGATTTGATCGAGATACTGCTCGGGAATATGCTGCCTGTTAGCAATATCTGAGCTTTCAATCGGCCCTTGCCCATAATATGCAGCCATATCGAGCATTGCTCTCAGGCCATAATCTCCCTTCATTGTTAACTTCATTGCACAAGGACCTTTCTATAGGGCAAAGTGACTGATTGTAGTAGCTTAATGCTATTGTTTAGGATATATCAGCTACGAAAGCATGTCAATGGGTTGCACTTTGCGATATGATATTAGGAAAACCCTGCTATTTCTCAGCGATGAGACACGTCAAAATAGTAAATTCCGCTGAAAATATGGTCAAATTCAAGTATAAACCTTGCGTATGAACAGATATCTATCTATAATAAACTCTGGGGGAGAGGGGAGGATATCTGTAATGAAAGCAAGCGTTTCAAATATAGAACAAAAAGGAATACAACAATGCACCAAGGAGTTCATCAAGACATACAGGATCACCAGCAGTTAAAACCCCTTTTCAGCGAAAATAAAGATAATACTCTTGAATTACCACAAATTATAACATTCGGAGATTTGCATTTGAATACTTCAACGCATGAAGTCACACGTGCTGGACGCCAGATCGAGTTGACGGCAACGGAATACAATCTCTTAGAATTGTTCATGAGGCATCCACGCCAGATACTCGACCGCCAAACAATTTTAAATCGCGTATGGGGCTACGATTTTCTAGGTGAAACCAATATCATAGAAGTTTATGTACGTTATTTGCGCGAAAAAATTGAAAACTCACCAAATTCTCCTCGTTTGATTCTTACGGTGCGGGGCAGGGGCTATGTCTTAAAAGGCTAGGCTTCTTGACTCGGACGAGATACCGGTGTATCATCCAGATGATGAAACTAGCACGTCTGTAGTTGGGAAGTTCTCTTTTTTAGAACTATAGGGATATACCAGAACTATGTGGACCTCAACATTAGATCTAGATCTTGACCGTGTTCTCCTCACGAGATTAATCGGTCTTGTTTACCCTAATATTTATTACTCTTCAATTTCACCCCTCCAAGTGGCAAATGTTCCCCGATCTACTCTTCCTGCCGCAAACTGGGTACGTGTACGCAACCGTTTAGCTGGCATCAGTGGGAGTGACCTGCCTCTTATCCATGGGGATACTGATATCAGAACCTCAATCGCAGCACTGCCCAATTCTAAGCATATCTATCCTGGTCGCGAAGCGGTTGGAGAAGTTATTGAGATCGGTCAAGACGTTCAACGCCTGCGCGTGGGTGACCGCGTCGTATTACAATATAGCCCCAATTGTCTCTCAAGCGGAGCAAAACCTGTATGCCGCGCATGTACCGCAGGAAGCTATAACCTGTGTGAGTACGGACCTTTGCCAGGTCCACAGCCGATTGGTGG
>VBJK01000552.1:1517-3242 GCA_005879655.1 Chloroflexota bacterium
GACAATAACATCCTGATTATTGGAGCAGGAACTATTGGTTTGCTTACCTTGCACATACTCCATACACTCGTACCAAAAGCTCACATCAGTATCCTGGCTCGCTACCCTTTCCAGGTCGAACACGCCACGCGACTAGGAGCCGACCATATTATTTATCCCATGAATCCTTACGACAGTGTAGAACGTACAACACATTCTCGTGTCTACAAGGGCATATTGAGCAACCGGACACTCCTAGGCGGCTACGATGCTATTTACGATACAGTAGGAGAGCGAAACACTCTTCATCACGCTCTGCGCTGGCTACGCGCACAGGGGACGATGGTCCTAGTCGGTTTCAGTCCGCACATGATGCATATTGATCTGACTCCCATCTGGCATCAAGAGATTAACCTCCTTGGCAGTTTGTCACATGGGAGAGAAACATGGCCACCGGAAGCGTCTAATAGCCTGGGGAATACCCCTTCGGGTCTCTCAACATTTAGTGTAGTGACAGAGTTGATACAACAGAAACGTATCCAACCCGAGCAATTGATTACCCATCGTTTTGCGCTCGATAAATACAAAGATGCGTTGATAGCTGTGAAACACAAAAAACACAGCCAAGCAATCAAAGTTCTCTTTGACTATGCCAAACTTCCTGCGTTAGCGGTCCCGAATGCACGAACTTCGGCTCGCCCTGTACGCCCGGCGTTACCTCAGCCTCAAGACGACACGTTCACGGAAGAGGTCCTAAAAGCAGAGAACACGACAGGTCCCCGTCGAGATTCAGAACAAGAGCAAGAGCAAGAGGCCGTTCAGCAGCCGAATATAGCACAACCAACCTTTTCGTCCAAAATTCTAGAGACCCCTTCTCCGCAAGCATTTACAAAGGAAACATGGCAGACCATCCTGAACAGGCAAGACGTCAATCAAGATGACACAGATGAGGATACAGATCCAGCCATTCCAGTCGTCAAACGCCCACCTTACCATCCTCACGTTAGCCCGAGGGTTGCAGAGTCTCCTCAAACGCCAATACCACCTGCAATCGAACCAACTCCTGCGCTCATCGGAGAGACATCCAAAACAAAAACAGACGAGCTTGAGGAGAACTCAATATCAGCACAACCAGCGCTAGAACCTCAACAAGCTGAAGCTGTCAGCGAATTCTTTGCATCCATTGATCCCATGCTGTCAGAATTCCCGGTCGAACTACCAACCAATGAGGAAGAGTCGGCCCCGCCACTCTCTGATACCACACGCGTGAATGCATGGACAGAAGAACAGTTACCTACTCAGACCGTTCTGGATAATCTGTTTGATACCGATACATCGTCAATGCCCGAATTTCTGGCACAATTGTCGAATTTCAGTGCACCAAATGCGCCTGAAATGCCCTTTGATAAGGAAGAAGCTTCTATTTTTCCTGCACTTTCCTTTGATAAGGAAGAAGCTCCTACCTTTCCTGCAATGCCTTTTTCTGACACGGGAGCCTTTCGCCTGACTGAACTGCGCATCGAGGATACGCAAGCTTCTAGTCCTACTGATACACCCGTTGAGGACGCACAAGCTCCCAGCCTGACCGAAGTGCCTATCGAGGACACAGAAGTTTCTCGTCCTACTGATACACCCGTTGAGGACACAGAGGCTCCTCGTCCTACTGATACACCCGTTGAGGACGCACAACCTCCCAGCCTGACCGAAATGCCCGTTGAAGACACAGAGGCTCCTCGTCCTACTGAT
>VBJK01000553.1 GCA_005879655.1 Chloroflexota bacterium
GCGTCGGGACACGGAGCTGGGCGTCACGGTCTGCGCCTGGTCACGCGGTTGTGACCCTGACCCTTCGTCACGGCTTGGGCACGCTCGGCCTGCCTTGCTCTCTCGACTTTTGTCTATTGAACTCTGCTAATGGTTGCTGTTGATGAAAATACCCTTATTTCTTTCTGTGCTAGAAGTCATCGTTTTTACCCTCATATCTCGCACTTGTTAAGACAACTGAACGTAAAACCGTGAAATACGGATCTTGGAGCCTTTTGAGCAGCATTCCCTAAAAGAGCATTGTATTTGGGGCTTTTGTTGGTTATACTAAACCTGCTCAAGATGAGCGAAAATACTCGAAGGAACGAGGGAAAACGATGCCTCAATTGCCTCCTTGGCCTAGTATGGATCAAATCATCCTGGGCTTCTTGCTGTTGGTGACCAACTCAGTGACCGGAGCCTACCGCACGATCATCGAGTGGGCGTATGGGCCTGCATTTGCCTTTGGCACCAATGCAGACGTGACGTATCAGCAGGCAACGGTCATCAAGATCTGGCAAGTCAATGTCTTAGCCGCTGATGGGGTGCTTGCCATCATCATTGTCTGGATTGCCTACAATGTCATCCTGGGGGTCTACGAGCCGCTAGAAATGACTTGGCGGGTGATCTTGGCGGCGGTCTGTGTCCATGCAAGTCTTCAGTTTGCGGGGCTGTTTATCGAACTCAACAATGCATTGTGTTCGATGGTCATCGGCTCGATCAAGCCTCCTCTCGATGTGCTCTCGCTGCTGGGGATACCGCATGTACCGACCAACGACATGGTGGCGATGGTTGAGGACATTCTGATCCACGTCATGGCGGGTGTGCTGGTGGCGGAAAATTTTGTGCGCGTGGAGGTGCTGGATGTGCTCATCTGCATCAGCCCGCTGGCGCTGCTCTTATTTGTGGCGTACTCCACGCAACAGTGGGCGAATTTATGGGCGGCGGCGTTCTTTGCCACCTTGTTCCTGCAATTTGTACAGGTGGTGGCGATGGTGCTTGGTGCCTCTCTTATTGCTGGTCTTGCCACCAATTCCGCCGTGGTGGGTATGCTGCTTGGGATAGGGGTGCTTGGGCTAGTTGTGGCGATGCCCAAGTGGGTTGGGAGTGCGGCCACTTCCGTGATCGGTGGCTCGCATCGTTTGCCAGGGCAGAGTTAAGGAAAGGAGTTCTTATGACAGGCATGACACTACCTCTCGTGCTTGCGGCCATGCTCTCGGCTGCGGCTGATATCAATATTAATCAGAGCTTGCTGAGTATTGTCACGGCTTTTGTGGCGTTCCTTGGGGGTGCCATTGCGCTGGCGCTCTTGTATGGGGCCTATTTGCTGATCTTCGCGGTCGATGACCCTGATATGGAAGCGCGTGGCAAGCGGGCCATACGGCTAGCGATCTACGGCGGAGTGCTGGGCCTGGGGGCGATTACGGTAGCCAATCTCATTATTACCAATATTAAGTGAGGAGCTATGCAAAAAAGACAACGTATTCCGCGCTTTCACAACATGGCCCTGGTGGTCTTCACCTATGGGCCATTTGAGATGACGGCGCGACAACTGTGTCTCTCGATGGTTGCGGTGCTCTTTGCCGCGAACCTGTGGCGTGTCTTGGGTTGGTTTGCCCTGCTGCCTGCTGTGCTTCTTCTGCCCTTTGGCTGGCTGACGATTGGAGGGCGGCCATTAGAAGCCTGGGGGCTTTGCTTGCTGCGCTTACGTGCATGGCCCGGTGATGCGGCTTAGGGGGGCCGGTAGCTCATGCTACAGAAGCGTGATTGAGGTAACTGGAACGTACTTTAACTTACTGGACGAAGAAAAGCAACAAGAGCTGTATGAGCAGTACCATCGGCTGTTCCTGACTCTGGATTTCCCGCTCCAGTTCCTTGCCCGCGTCACCCCGCTCGATATCGAGGACTATTTGAGGTTTGTCCAGCCGAGCGGGCCAGAGCGCTCGTCCTGGCAAAGCCTTGCCTCTCATCACGCGCAATTCCTCCGCGCTCTGGTCAAGCAACGGGGCCTGCTCGGTCGGAGGTTTTATGTGGTGGTGCCTGCCGAAGAGGTGACGCATGGCAAGGCTCTTTGGGGCAAGGGTGAACAGGAAGCCATGAGCTACGCGGAGGCGGCGGCTACCTTGCGGCTGCGGTGCGAGACGATGATATACCATCTCAAAGGGCTTGGCCTTGGATGCCAGCTCGTGACGGATAAGAAGCTGGCACAGTTTTACACCGGCTTTGCCGCCGGTACTGCGATGCGCCCTGAACGGCTTGGTGTTGAGCGTGATCATCTCTGCATTCTCGATCAAAGTGGGGCCTCGTGTTATGTGCGTGTGCAGCAGATAGCGCGTTTGCCTCGCACGGTCTCCTTTGGGTGGCTGAAGTCGCTTATTGAAACCGACGAAATCTTTGATCTCATCCATCACCTCGTGCCACGCCCGGAAGAGCAGACATTGGTGTACCTGCGGAGGCAACAGACTCATGCGACCGCTGATATCCGGCAAGCCTCGGTGTCTGGGCGTAACGCTGGTGCAGCTTCCACGCTTGCCAGGAGCGATCTCACGCCGCTCATTGAGGATGTGACAGCAGGTGAGCAAACGATGCTCGACAGCTCGCTGCACCTGCTTATCCGCGCCGCCTCTAAAGAGGAACTGGATCAGAAGACGCGGCGTATCGGGCAACGGGTGAGTCTGACCTTTACGCGCCGCCCCAAGACGCAGTTCTTTGAGCAAGCATCATCCTTTTGTGGTTGCCTGCCAGGATCTTTGACGTGCCGTGACCCGCTGCTCTTGCCGTCCAGCGCGGTGACGACGATGATCCCGTTCTTTGATCACTTCGTCTTCAAGCCCAGCGAAACGGCGATTTTGGAGGGGATGACTCCGCATAATGAGCCGATCATCATGGATTGGTGGGCCGATCTGCCCAACGCGAATCGGCTCATCCTGGGGCCGTCTGGATGGGGCAAAAGTTATAAGGCAAAGCTGGATATCTTGCGCCTGTATTACCTGTACAAGAACCTTGCAGCACGAGAACGGAGAGAAGACGGCTTTCAGATCCTCAT
>VBJK01000025.1 GCA_005879655.1 Chloroflexota bacterium
TATGGATAAAGTGGCTAGTTTTATAGCTGAGTCTCAGTCTCACTATTCCGCGCAACATTCCCAGGGTTTTGAAAAAGAAAAACTAAATAATAGTGTGCTATGTAGGAGGAAAAATCTTTTGTAGATACCATTAGAATAATGGTTATGTGAGACTCTCTGCTTATAGTTACGCAGCATACTCACTAAAAAACCTCCTTGAATGTGATGATGTCTTTGCTCATAGGCGTAGTGTACAAACTTTTGCAAGACCAATCTGTCCAGTGTCAGCCGTTGTCGTTGTCTTCTTGCCATTCCAACTCATAGTGTACATCCTCAAATGCTTCATAGCTGTTGCGTAATCCAATCATGCGACAGAATCGGTGATGTTTTGAGGGTCCAAGGGCTTTAGTTAAAATGTCGGCTGGTTGATAATTTGATGGGATGTAGTCTACTGCAATCTTGCCATCCTGGACGTAATGTCTAACTGCATGGTATCGTATATCGATATGCTTTGCTTGACGGTATTTAGCAGGGTTATCTGAAATATCGAGAGCCGTTTGACTATCAGTTAAAATGGTTATTGGTCTTGAGGCCGAGGGCATCCCTAGTTCTTGAAATAATTGTTTTCGTGCTAATGCTTCTCTTGCAGCGTCAGACAGAGCCATATACTCTGCCTCCATACTGGAAAAGGCCACTGTGACCTGTTTGTGTGTCGACCATGAGACAGCGCCACCGTTAATGATAAATACATATCCGGTGTAGGATTTTCTGTCGTCTTCGTCACTTGCATGATCTGAGTCTGAATAGCCGATAACATCGATTATAGGGACTGTTGTTGATTTCTTGTAGACAATGCAGTAGTTACGAGTTGCTTTGAGATAGCGGAGGACATGTAGAGCAGTTTTAAAGTGCGTGGTAGTTGGATTAGAGTTGTATTTTGAGAGCTTGGAGACAGCAAATGTTATATCTGGACGAGAGAAAACTGAAAGATGATTGAGGGAACCTGTAAGTTCTTGGTAAAGTTTGACATTGCAGAGAGTATCGGTGGCTGTTGCCAGTCTGAGCTTTGTACCGGTTTCAAAAGGTGTAGAGGCTGATTTGGCATTGGTCATATTATACTTAGCAAGTAAGTAATCAATGTAACCAGGTTGATTGATAGATATCGCATGTTTTTCGTAATTTCTGACGACGTTGAGACCAAGGAAGCTTCTGACTTCTCCTTTGTTTACAACTTGAACTGTACGAGAGATTTCTGTTGCGACAGCATTGCAAGCTTTGACTGAGGGTCCAGTAATGAGAATGTCGTCCACAAAAACTGCCAGTGTAATGTCTTCGCGTATATATATGCTTGTATCAGTTTCGAGAACTTGAAATCCCATGTCTAATATCACTTCTGACAAAAATAGATACCATAATCTTGGAGCTTGTTTCAGACCGTACAGGGCTTTGTTCAACAAAAGAACAGCGTCTGGCCGATTTTCATCCATAAATCCCTCTGGTTGTTGGACATATATTTCGAAATCGCTGTGGCTATGTAAAAAGGCGTTTTGGCAATCGACCTGGATAATATAGAGGTCTTTGCCAGCAGCTATGGCAAACAGAGTGCGTACTGAATCGATTCTAACGACAGGTGCAAAAGTTTCATCAAAATCCAATCCAGCTTCTTGGACATAACCTTTGACCACAATCCTGCCTTTATACTTTTCAAATATATTTGTAGCATCTCGTTTTATTCGACAGACCCATCTTAGCGGTAAAGCCCTCTTTCCAGGTGGTAGTGTAGTGAGAATCCATGTTTCTCGTGCGATAATTGCTTTAATTTCGTCGCAAAACGCTTCCCACCAGAGATTGGCATCTGGTCTTCGCATAGCGTCAGTGAAGGAAGGCGGGTCATTGTCTGGTTGAAAGTCTCCATAGGTTTTGAAGACTTGTAATGCAGGAGGTGGTTGTACGACGATTTCTTCGAACATTTGAAGTTCGTGGTGAGACTCGGGGAGGGGTTCAGGCGATAGAGATGGACTTGGACTTGTACTGAGTGTTCGAGAAATATTGAAGTCTACTGGAAATTCGTCTAAGGGTCTTAAAGATGAACTTGGATTGGTTTTGGATATTCGAGAATTATAGGGATCAGCTGGAAGTTCGTCAAAGTCTGAGGGACTCGGAAATTGAGTTTCTTCGAAGGTTAAATCGTGAGAATTGACAAAACAATTTCGTTCAAAGTCCCAGATTTTGTGCATTGTGTTGGTATCAGTATAGCCAACAAAACAACCATCTGTAGCGCGAGTATCGACTTTGGCGTTGGTTTTGCGTCTTTTCTTTGGAACGTGAGCATGTACAAGACAACCGAAGGGTTTAAGCGACTTCAAATCATCAGTAGAAAGAGGTTTTTGATGCCAGAGTTCATAGGGAATATTTTCTTGGACTGCATCGCTTGGTAGTCGATTTAGTAGATAGGCAGCTGTTGTAATTGCTTCGGCCCAGAAAGACTTGGGCATGTTTGCTTGAAACAACATTGCGCGAGCATGTTCTTCAAGGGTACGATTTAATCTTTCTGCTTTACCATTGGACTGAGGTGAGTGTGGACTTGTAGGTTGATGTCTAACTCCCAACTCCTTGAGAACAGGTCTCAAATCTCCTTCATATTCTTTACCACCGTCAGTACGTAAATATTTGATCTTTAAATCAGATTCGGTTTCAATTCGTTTGATGAGATTGCGATATTCTTTGCAAACTGTAGCCGATGATTTGTCTGAAACCGTTGTAGTCCAATTCCAGTGTGTGAGCTCATCTAAAAATGTAAGAACGTAAACTGAATTTCCTTTTGATGTTGGAAATGGTCCACAGAGGTCTGAATGGAGTCGTTCTAGTTTTCGAGTTACTTTGGATTTAGCAGGAAGGAATGGTTTGCGAGTTTGTTTGGCTCGAATGCACGGAGTACAGCGAGTAGAATCATAAGTTGATCTGACATATGGATGCTTGCGAAGTGTAGTAGTTGAAGGATGTCCAAAACGAAGATGCCAGAGATCTTGAGGAGTACATGACAAGGGTTGGATTAATTGGTTTGGCTGAGAGGTTGGTTGATTTGGCTGAGAGGTTGATTGTACAACGTTCGTTTGAAGAGATAGAGATGACCAAATGTAAAGGATATCGTTTATTGACCTTCCCGAGAAGGATACACCGCTAGGGAGCTGGATTTCAAATCCTTCGAGTGATGTAAACCAAAATTTAGCTTTCATTTCGCGTCTGAGTTTCATGAGGGATAGGATTTGATCTGGGCTTTCTGGGACATATACAACGTCTTTGAGAGTGAATCTATTGCCAGCTTTGTCTGTTAATGTGATAGAACCTGTTCCTCTGGCGATTTCTGCTTTGTCAGCAAATCCTTTCACTGCCATCTTTTCATTTGAATTTAAAAATTCACGATAATTGTGAAGTCTTTCTTTGAAGGGTGTGATGTACGCATTAGCTGCAGTATCGACTATCCAGGCTTGTGGATCGCTTGTAGATTGAATTTCAGTGCTTTGAACGATTAGGCGTGTAACATCGGCTGTGTATTGACGAGGACGAGTAAAACTGGGTTGGTAATTACCAATATTTGCGTGCTGATTGTTGTTAGATGTCGACTTTTCTGCTGATTCCCGTTTAAGTGTCAGACATTCTTCTGTACTATGTCCACGATTATTGTGCCTTTCACAATATTTTTCAGGATCGTATGGCAGTCTCGGTCTTTTGTTACGGTCGCCTGAGCCTCGTCCACCTCGTCCACCTCGTCCACCTCTGTAGCCTGAACCCCTGTTAAATCCTCCACGAGAACCTCCTCTGCCACCTCTTGTAGTTCCTCTCCAACTGTTGCCTCGTCCACGTCCACGCTGATAGCTATCGATTCGTGTGTTGAGTGCTTGAATTGCTTGGTGAAATTCGACAGTGGAAAGGGCTTTTGCTTCATTGGAGGAGGAGGTTGTGGCTTCCGAAGGTTTGACTCGTGCTGCATTGACTCTGACTTCTGAATAGAGTTGTTGGGTGGACATCTGTTCGAGTTGAGGACCTTTCGCATTAATAAACGTTTCCCACTTTTCCGTGGTAGATTTGTCGGTCATGAGAGAGGTTAAAAACTTGAGATTTACAACTGATTCTTCTATGTTCTTTGTATCGGTTGGCTTATTGTAGTTTACCTCGTATACCAGCTGTTCAAATCGATTAATGTGATCATTTATCGATGTCTTTTCATCCTTTTTGAGCAGTGCTAGATCATTAGAAGCACGGACATATTCGATGTTGGAAGATCTTCCGTACTCGTCGTGAAGTCGTTTCCAAATCGCTGGTGCATGCTCTTGAACATCTACAAGTTTCAGGAGTTCTGTATTGGGTAGACACCGAATTATTGCTTCTCTTGCACGTTCGTGGTCAGTCTCCCACTGGGCGATTCTAGGCCGCAATGCTTGAGGGATGGCGCGAGCCGTACCATCTGGATTTCTTGGGGTCGGGTCTGGATCTGATCCATCGACAATTGCAAGGAGTTTATTGAGTTTCAAGGTTGCACTTGATGTGATTTCCCAGATCTTGTATTCGTCAGGCTTGAACTCACGAAGTGAGATCTTCTTTAATTGGGTATTATTTTCTGCCATGCGAGAGTTAGTAATTTATTTAGGATCTTGGGGAGTTTTGCGCAGATTTTGAGACTGCGAGACAATGCAGGTTTTAAGACTGCGAGGTTATGCAGATTTTAAGAGTTTTAAGACTGCAAGGTTATGCAGATTTTAAGACTGCGAACTATTTTTGCAGATTTTAAGACTGCGTGCTATTTTTTGCAGATTTTAAGACTGCGTGCTATTTTTGCCAGATTTTAAGACTGCGTGCTATTTTTGCAGATTTTAAGACTGCGTGACAATACAGATTTTAAGACTGCGAGGTACTTTTGCAGATTTTAAGACTGCGTGTTCTGCAGATTTTAAGACTGCGGAACTATTTTTGCAGATTTTAAGACTGCGTGACTATGCAGGTTTAAAGACTGCAGCATTAGAGACGTCTCTCCAAAAATAGCGCTGCTGGCGAAAATAGCGCTCCGGGCTCATAACCTGTTGAACGGAAAGGTGGTTTTAGGAGTAAAGTGTGTGTAGTGCACGATAAGTTGATTGATTTCTATATG
>VBJK01000108.1 GCA_005879655.1 Chloroflexota bacterium
AGTCTGCAAAAAACGCTGGTTTCTTTGCCGTCAATCCAAGCACATCCCATATGTCAGGGTAAGAGAATGTGGTGAATGACAGGTGCGATAGGCCACTGCGCGCCTCCGGTGGGTAAGCAGGCAGCTGATAAAGGATACAGCCCCCCAGGACGGGAGGATCTGAAGGTTGCAGATGGGCGAGTATCCCCGCAGCATCTGCCGGATAGCCCGCAAAGTAGATCATATCAGGATGCTTACTCAGGGCATCCTTTAGCTGCTCTGGCAAGGTCCCCGTTTGGCCAACGGTATAGTATTCTTTGGCGACGACTGTGTTGCCATCCTCAGTGAAACGATTGATAAAACCATTGGCTAATCCTTGCAGAAGGTCATTCTTAATATCCGTAAAGACCGCTGCGGTCTTAGCATGATAACGTTTCTCGGCATACGCAGCCCCGGCACGTCCCTGGATCGAGCCTGGAGTGACGGCGCGGAAAAAGTAAGGAGATCGTCCTGTCAGCGCTTCGGCCCCTGAGTTGGCGATCATCGGAATTTTTGCCGGTGACAACACGCCTATGGCGTTGAGTGTAGCCGCCGTTGACGACCAGCCCAGCACCCCTACAATTGTTCGATCCTTCTGTGCTAATTGTGCAATCTGTTGCGCTACCGTGGTTGCGTAGGTCGGCACGCTGCCAGAGTTGGCAATCAGAAGACGGACCTTCAGACCGCGAGGCAGCTTTGAGGCTATATTGTACTCTCTTTGCGCCACATAGGCTGCTTGTATAGCCTCGCGTCCAACCGTCTGGGAACTACGGTTCCCGGTGAGCGTTGTGCCAACAACGAGGGTGATATAGGGATCGCCCGCATCAAGAATGCGCTGGTTCTCCATATTAATGAGTGTTTCTGCATCATTCGTATCCTCCGTGACTGCTTGTTGCCAGAGGGAATAGGTACTGCCAAAGTCGTGTGCCCTCAAATGCTCTGCTGCCTGTATCTTGAGGTCGCCATCAGGCCGCTGTGTGTCAAAGGCGAATGTTCCATTACTAATTCCAATGTATTCTCCATTTGGTGCCTTGATCACGCCAATATCAGTAAGAGGTGCTGGTGTTGGAACGCTCGTGCGTTTCGTATAGAGGACGTAGGAGTAGAGCACGGCACTAATCAATAGCACAACTAGCACAATGAGCAGAGCAAGGTGTATCCACTTCCTCGGTCTCTGCCGCCCTGGCGAGACTCCCTGTGCTGGTCCGCCAGTAGAGAGGCTCGGTGGCTGATGGGTGGTGAATGGCCCACCAGTTGGGGCACGACTGAGCATTCGAGTGCTAGCAAGTACTGGTTGTTGCAGGCTTGCTGGTTGATGAAGCGTAGGGGGTCTATTACCTGTATGGCTAGCCCCCATCGATGCCATAGGACCGATGCTGCCCTGTGCAGAAGAATTCATGTCACTTGGCATGCTGTGTAACCACAAACCAGTAGAGGCTCCAGATGGCGTGGCTGGCGACATTGCGGGCGGGATCAGCGTGGGTGGATGCGACAAAGATGGAGGTGACAATGGAGTAGGCTGCAAGCGGGAAGAACATATTTGGCGTGGCTCAGTCCGCTCATCCCAGTTCTCCGAGGCTTGGGCTAGCGAGCGCAGATGTTCAGAAACGGGCATCTTGAGCGCTTCACAAAGAGCCTTTGCCATACAAGTAGCGCTAGGGAAACGATCTGCCGGGTATCTGGCAATGCTGCGCGTGATCACCGTAGTCAGAGCGGGCGAGATATTTGGATTGATAAGAGCTGGTGATGTCGGGGTAGCATAAATGTGTTGCATCAAAATAGCAGCAGGATTGTCTCCACTAAAAGGAAGTACACCCGTACAGATTTCATAGAGAATGATGCCAAGGGCGTAGAGATCGCTGCACTCATTGCCAGGAAAACCCCTGGCCTGCTCCGGCGAAGTGTAGTGGGGTGTGCCAAGCCACCATCCGCTCTGCGTACAAGCAGTGCTGCCTACCAGTTTAGCGATGCCGAAGTCTGTAAGGATGGGGATACCGATCAGCCTGCGCGTCTCCATGTCAGCAGTTACGTCGGTTAAACGTTGGTCAAGCAGGATATTTGCCGGTTTGATATCCCGGTGAATCATCCCTTTGCTATGGGCATAATCAATAGCCATACAGACCGGTACAAAGAGATGCACGATATCAGCGGCTGTAGGGAACTTACCTACACGAGCAGTACTGCGGATGTACCGCTCTAGCGTTTGCCCGGCCACATAATCCATGATCATGCAAAGAGTACTGTCCTCTTCTGCCGATTGAGCCATCAGTAAGTCAAAAATTTGGACAATATTAGGATGGTGCAGTGCAGCTATCATCTGCGCCTCACGTTGGAAACGCATAGTGTAATGAGGGTTGTTTTGTAAATCAGTGCGAATCAGTTTGCAGGCGACGTAACGCTGCAATTGTGTATCAAAGGCTTTCCACACCTCGCCCATACCGCCACGTCCTAAACGCTCGTGCAGTTCATATTTTCCAATACGCCTGGGGTTCGTCACCATGATAGTGTCCCTTTTTAGACAGAAATTTGTGAGCTTTACCTGATTGAAAAAATGTAGAGTATAAAGAACGCTAACCTGTTAAAAAGGGTAACACTATAATTTCTATTTGTCAATGCATAATTTCTGAGCTTATTTATTGTATGTTAAGCTCTTTTTAAATTAAGAGATCCTGCATTATAGAAATGCTTCAGCGCTTACGACCTGGATGCGTCAGGATCAAACTGCACCGTGCCGCTTTTGCCTCCACTTTTCAGCGCAACATACGCTTGCTCAAGCACAATGGTATGATCTATGCCCTTGCACATATCGTAGATCGTCAGAGCGGCAATCGTAGCAGCAGTAAGGGCTTCTACCTCTACACCGGTCTTATAATTGGTGCGGGTGCGAGCCTCGATCTGAATGATGCCCTGCGAGCTATCCAGGGTAAATTGGACATCGATATGTGTCATCGGTACGGCAATTTTTGCCACTTCTAGCACACTACCTTTTGTGATCTGATTAGACTCTATCAAGCGTACTGTATGAGCGGCCATTCGTACACGTGCTTTAGCTATTGCCTCGCGTGTCGTCTCCGCTTTGCCTGTCACATCGACCATCTGAATATTGCCGCTGTCGTCGAGATGGGTCAGGCGCTCGGATACACGGGATTGTTCTGTCATAGTGTTGCTCCCTAATCTATAAATAGCGTAATTTTATTGTCTATTCACATTGTATCATGCTGTTGCTATATCTTCCTTACTAGCCCTGGCTACTGAGGGGTATGATGAATATGAGGAAGTGGCTACAATTTGAAGATGAACACTCTATGTGGTACATATAATTATATCGCCCTAATAAGGACTAAGGTATCGGTTAATCGGTATTACTGGTCCCTCTTTTTGACTCGTGATCGGGTTCTACTGAACAGAAGAAAGCGAGAAAATATGCTAGATGAGAGCTTAGCTGGACTATTAACAGTCTGGACAGATAGACTTCAGCGTAAGGTAGAGGTCATAGAAAAAAATGTGGCCGCAGGAAATATAGATCTGCTAGCAAAAGATCTAGCTACTTGTGATACCTACCTGAAAAAACTTTTTGTACGCGCAAAAGATTATGGTCTCCATACCTCTGCTGGCCCACAACTCGTCTTAGACCTTTCGCGCATCAAGGTTCGCCTAGAAAAATTGCGCACGAAATTACGCTATTGCAAGCTACAAACAGGCGGCGAAATCGTTGTGCAAGCGGGCCTGTGGGAGCAATTGGCATAGCCCCTTCAGGGGCAACTACCAGGGATTGCCGCGACACAGGACGACGGATCAGCCTGCTAGGAGTATCCGTACCATTGTAGGGGCAATCCCTTGTGCTTGCCCACCAATTTTTGGGGAAGTGGAAATTGGTGCCTATTTCCTATTGCACGATTGTCTAAAATACGCTACAATAGCCAAGGCTTAGCCGGATGAGCGTGTAACTCAGTGGTAGAGTATCCGACTTTTAATCGGGTTGCCGAGGGTTCGATCCCCTCCACGCTCATTTTTCTTTCTGCCCCGTCTTGTTTCACACCTTGCAACGTGATACACTACATTACTGGCAGTTCTCAAAACGAAGTGCTGTTACAGTTCGACACACCAACACAAAGGCGTGTGAAGAGAAGTGACGGCTCTAGCAGGAGGCGGTGTGTTTGTGCCGTGCAGCAATGCACGAAGGGCAGCACCGATTGGATGTGACGAAACGGATACTTGTTGTAGATGACAGGAATGAGTTGCTTCACTTGATGCGTAGGGTACTGGAGGATGAACAGTACCAGGTTGCTATCTTACAAGAAGGTAAGAATGCATTTGCTCAAGTGAAAAGCCAGCTCCCAGATTTGCTTATCCTCGATCTAAAGTTGGGTGATATCTCTGGACAAGATATACTGAAGCAACTCAAAACTGATGATGTCACTGCTGATGTTCCAGTCATCATTTATACGGCAGCAGTGCTTGAGGCCGATGAGGTTGCCCAATTAATCGAGAGCGATTCACAGCGTTATCACGGCGTTCACCTGTTGCGCAAACCATTTGAACTCCAGGTGTTGCTAGATAAGGTTGAGGATCTGTTGGAAAAAACTGGACGCTGATCACTCAATTGAAACCAATGAATATCCAAGCGGGAAAGGAAGAAAACGAGCTTATGAAGTTCATGTTTGGATTGCTCTTGGGCTTAGGTCTGGGAGTTGCAATCGGTCTCATTATCGCGCCTCAATCGGGCGAAGAGACACGTACTATCCTCAATGAGCAAGGACAAGGTATTTTATTGCGTTCAGGTGCGCTGAGCGATCAGCTTCGCTCAAGGGCCAATGAGGCGATTGAACAGGGACGGGATCGCTATGTCCGCACCAAAAATGAGCTGACAGATCGTTATTCTAACGCTCGCTCCGGTGATCTATGACTCTTAATATACTCTACAGATAATATGAAAGAGCAGTATGATATTCAGATATTCATACTGCTCTTTTCATTTATTGCTCAGCGACCAGGGCATCCATAAAGGACAAGACCGGTGAAATAAGCCTTACAGAACGGGCGTTCGCCCTTACAGGGCACCCACAAGGGACAAGACCGGTGAAATAAGCCTTACAGAACGGGCGTTCGCCCTTACAGGGCACCCACAAGGGATGCCCCTACACTGGTACGAAAGCGCATCACAAGCCGCGCGTACCAGTGTAGGGGCATCCCTTGTGGGTGCCCTGGGGACCCTGATTTCACCGGTCTTGCCCAGAAAGGGTCATCAGTTGGCATTTCATTTATTGCTCGTACAGCTTCAATAGCTGATCCACTTTATTGCCGATTTCGTGCCAGATGTGGTGTTGATATTCCAGCATGCGTGCCTGATTGAGATCGAACTCGCGGTTAGCGGGATCTTTCTGCGTATGGGCCTCAAATTGTTGAGCGAGCGTGTGTGTCTTCTCACCGCGCTGATGGAGATAGCTCGCTAGTTCGTGCAGATCGTGTAGTAGCGCCGTTAATTTTTCTTCGCCTGTGGTCATCTCTTTATTCCTTATGCTCTCTGCTTGGTGGAGGATCGAGCTGTAATGCATCTGCGAAACGATTAAAGAAGTTGAATAGACCAATGACGGTGGTTATCTCCACCAGTTCACCATCGTCAAAATGTGCCTGCAACTCGTCCCACAGTTCCTCATCTACTGTTTGCGCGCTAGTGGTCATAATTTCGGCATAGCGCAGTGCCGCCAGTTCGCGCTCTGTAAAGAGGTGTCGATGCTGGTCAATATGGTACAGTGCATCTAACAATGCTTCATGCACGCCGAGCTGCCTTGCCAAGGCAGTATGAGCTGCCATTCAGTAGAAGCAGTGGTTGACTTGTGAGACACGGATAGCCAGCAATTCCTTCAACGATGGCTCGATGGTGCCACCACGCATAGTTGCTTCTAACAGCGCCTGCGTATGGTGCATGATCTCTGGCCGATGCGCTAACGTGCGCAACAGCGTTATCATTGTTTTGCTACTGGATGCCCCATCCGTGGGGAACGGTACTTGGTCATGCGGAGGAATGCGTGGCATGCCTGAAAACTCCCTCTTGGCCGGGGCAATCCCTTGTGGTTGCCCTGCTTATTTGAGCGGTATTGGTATACGACTTGTCTTGACATATTCTAGTCGAGAAGCAAACGGCATGCAAGCTTGCCGTACAAGCGCAATTCATTGCGCCGTGGACTCCATAGACCACCAGTAGTCGCGCAATTCATTGCGCCGTGGACTCCATAGACCGCCAGTAGTCGCGCAATTCATTGCGCATGTTTTACTGAGTAGTGCCCCTGGCGCAATGAATTGCGCGACTACGAGTATTGGTGAGGTATACTCCTGCCGGATGTGTTGTCATTGACACTCCTTTGCTCTTCTGTCTACAATAAAACCGTAGCCGCGCAATTCATTGCGCTATCTGCGTTATCAAGGAGTGGCTTTTTGGAACACCAACTCAGCACATATGAAGCCGCCATGGTGGCTACGACGCGTATAGGCATCATTGGCGGTGGACAGCTCGGACTGATGACGAGTGAAGCTGCCCGTGCTATGGGTTATGCCGGTATTACCGTGCTTGATCCAACACCCCATGCTCCAGCATCAGCAGTTGCAGAGCAGATCGTGGGCAGTTTGAAAGATCCTGTGGCTCTACGCCAATTGGCGGCGCACGCCGATATTTTGACCTACGAGATCGAACATATCAATACTGCCGCTTTATATGACCTGCGGGCAGAGGGTAACACTATTTATCCTTCACCGGAGATGCTGGCGATCATTCAGAATAAATACCAACAAAAGGTCTTTCTTGAGCAACATGGCCTGCCCGTTGCTCCATTTATGTCAATTGATACGCCAGCCGATATCGAGAAGGCGGTGCAATACTGGGGCTATCCGCTGGTGCTCAAGGCGAAGAAGGATGCGTATGATGGTCGTGGCAATGCGCGCATCAACTGTGCAGAGGATAGCGCAGCTGCGCTGGCAAAACTCGGTAGCCGCGAACTCTATGTAGAGCAGTGTCTGGAGCTGGATAAAGAGTTAGGTCTGATGATCGCGCGTAACGAGCGAGGCGAGATGGTAGCCCATCCCGTTGTAGAGATGCTGCATGAACGCGATATCTGTCAGGCAGTACTGGCCCCTGCGCCTATTGCTCAGTCTCTACAAAGCGAAGTACAGGATATTGCACGTCGTACCCTGGAGCATTTCAAGGGGATTGGCATCTTCGGCATTGAGTTGTTCCTGGATAAAGCGGGCAAGATCTGGCTCAATGAGATTGCGCCACGCCCGCACAACCTGGGCCATTATACGATTGAAGCTTGTCGCACCTCGCAATTTGCGCAACATTTGCGTGCCATTACTAATCTCTCGCTCGGCTCAACTGAGATGCGCTATCCAGCTGCGGCGATGATCAATATTCTGGGCACTCGCAATGGTCCGGCGCGACCTCAGTGGTCCCGTGCTTACGATCACGAGCACATTTTTGTCCATCTCTACGGTAAGGCTGAGACACAGATTGACCGTAAGATGGGACATATTACTGTTGTTGGCGATGACCTCGCCCATCTCTACCAGCAAGCAAAGGAGACGAGGGCTACACTCTCGTTATGAAAGAAACGCTATGTCGCAAGATGACGATACTATGCAATATGCGCTAACCCAGGAGCACGGGGTACTTGTCTCCCCCGAAGGCGTGGGGCCAGCGGCAAGAGGGCTACCCAAAGTACTAGTGACGATGGGCAGTGACTCTGATTTGCCGTTGATGATGAAGGCAGTTAATACGCTCAGGTACGAGTTTGCAATTCCCTGCCTGGTACAGATCAATTCGGTGCACCGTGACCTGCGCTCAGTCGTGCATCATATGGAACATTTGCCGGAGTCGGTCCAGGTCATTATTGCCTGCGCCGGAGGTGCGGCCCATCTGCCGGGTAATATCGCCGACTTACGTGCCGATCTGCCTGTGATTGGTGTTCCCCGCGATCTCGGTGCACTCAAGGGCATTGATGCCCTGCTCTCGATGGTACAGATGCCCGCAGGTGCTCCGGTTGCCGTGATGGCGATTGGCGAGGCTGGTGCAGTGAATGCGGCCATCCATGCGGCGAAGGAGCTGGCTATTGCTGATCCTGCGCTTAGGGAGCGTCTGCTGGCGTATGCGGAGAAGCGGAAGGCGCGTGTGCTGTTGCAGAATGAGGGGTTGGGGGAGAAGCTGGCTGGGTTTTGAGAAGAAAGATTGAAGGTATGCCATAGCGCAGTTGCAAATCAATAAGACACATGATAAAATAACAACCGTCCCAGGAAAAAAATAACTGATCAGAAAAACCTATCCACCTTCATATCACCTTCCACTACAAATACGCAAGGCTTTCAGCCAGAGCCTTGTGTGTTCATGCGTGGAGCTTTAGCAAAGGAGCTAGCAATACTTGTTATGAATCAAGTGCAGGAAAGAATAGAAAAGAAACTTTTTGATACTCAGGAGTTAGTGTTATGGCACTATAGCACAGGGAATCAGTCCCTCCCGATTCCAGGTGTTGTTGTGCGCCAAGAGACTAATAAGGTTATCATTCGCGCTCGTCTAGACGGCACACTGAAAGAATTTGCCGTTGATCCCTCTGAACTTAGTAAGCGATAAAACTCTACAGGGTTCTGCTCGCTAGGGCAGAACCCTGCGAAGATTTCTCTTATACCTGAACAGCAGGACGCCGCTTGCACAAGAGCGTGGCCCCGACCCCAAGCGCAATGATGCCACCCACCATGAGCAGGCGCAAGCACTTATTAGTGGATGGCGAGTGCTCCTGCTGTTCAGCATTACGCGCGTCCGCTGGCTCTAACGTTGCATTGAGCATAGCCAGCATCTTTCCATAAATACAACTCAGACCAGTTGGCGCAAACAGACGCTCAAAGAAACCACCGATGCCGCTACCACCCTCCCACTCGCTAGTGACACGCACGCGGCTTTGCTGACCGCCCTCTTGCGGTGACACAGTCCAGGTCGTAATCAGTGAAGAATTGGTATCTTGTTCTGTAATGACACTTCCTTTGACTACTTCGTGTATGAGCATATGGTACGGTCGTTCCCGGCGCGCGGCCTGCAAGCGATAACTTACCACCGTGCCATCCCCACGTCCACCCTGCTCGACCCTGTAATCAAGAAAGTTCGGCGTCAGGATCAGCGGTCGCTTCTCCTCGTAATCAGCCAAAGTGGCATAAACTACTTCTGGCTTGCCATTGACTACTCGTTCGCTTTTCACATAAATGCGGCCCATTATTTTTCCTCGTAAATATCATTCATGCGCAAACTGTACTATAGTCTACGCGTACAATTTCACCATTTACATATGATAGCACTGTCAGGAAGAGTAATAGCAACGTTATGGGAAAAAACGAGCATACAGTAATAAATGGCTTATGGCACATGAGCGAAAAAATCGCCAATCCGCTGCGCAAATGTCAAGGAAGTATGAAGAAGTTATGACATTTTTTGAACAAGCAGAAACTTTCTGTAATAGGGAATGCCAACAAAAAATCGCCATAGTACTAACATGTGTGTAACATTTCTTTTTTTCTGTTCGATATTCGCCATGCAGATAACATGTTTATAACATTTCTTTTTTATACTGTTAAACATAGGGACTTGGCTTAGGCGCATCTCAAACTGACGAAGCCTTCTATCTACTATGAAAGCGCCCACACGCTCTTGGACTCTGATCGTAGAAGGACTTCTGCTGATCATTGGACGGGAGGAGCATCTTCCATCAGATTTACAGATGCGCCCAAGCCCTACCGTTCTCTGAATACGCTACCGGCATTCGTAGACAGTCAACACCCAGCACATTGGCGTGTGAAGTGTAGAGTAGAGGAGAGATGTATGAACAATTTCGTTATGGTAATCGACGATTCAGCTATTGTACGCAAAATTGTAGAGACTTGTTTGAGGCGCGAAGGCTTTGTGGTGAAGAGCTTTCCCGATGGTATCGAAGCTCTTCGCTGGTTGACCCAACCTGACGCGTGTATCCCCGCTTTAGTCTTCCTCGACATTAATATGCCCAAAGCAGATGGCTACCGTATTGCAGGCCATCTCAAGAGTAAGCCCGCTTTTGCAGAGACGGTAATTGTCATGTTGACGCGGCGTAACGGGGTAATTGATCGTTTGAAGGCGCGTATTTCTGGAGCCAAGCACTACATGACTAAACCATTTACCATCCAGGATATCGTTGCCGTGACATGCAATTATTTGGGTGCTCCTCGCCACGACGAATTTTATCATCCGATGCAAGCCGCTGGCTCTCCCCTACGATAACATTTCTCTTTGCTATTTGAGGGTGGCAAGCAATATTTTGACCTGATTAGGGGTAGTCTTCTGCTAGAATGTTATATATGAGAGGTACACTCGTTTGTACCAGTAATAAGCATTTACTAGTAGCTTGCTTCTGCATGGTGGCAGAAGCAGGTGGATGACGTGGAAGTCTCATGGAGAGAGAGGGAGCTAGCAATGTTCGAGTCCCATCCCGAAGTCTTGCCCAGAGAAAAATCGCTACCATCCGAAGAATACGCTGTTCAGGTGATGCCACCAGTCTTGCGCACTCTGGATATGACGACCATCTTTATTGTGATTATTTTTACGTTACCCATTGTCATGACTGCTATTTCGGCAGGTGTAGCGACTTTCACTTACTGGATTTTCACCACCCTCGTTTTCTTTCTTCCCTGTGTTATCGTTACTGCCCAACTCGGTGTCATGTATCCGTATGAAGGCTCCCTTTATAACTGGACACATAAGGCCTTTGGCGGCTATTGGAGCTTCTTCGTGGCCTTTTGTGCCTGGATTCCTGGGGTGCTTGTCATGGTGAGTGGTGCCGATATCGTCGTGGGCTACATTCAGGGCCTCAATCCTGCATGGCTTGTATCCCCGTGGCAACAAGGACTGGCTATCATTGCTGTCCTTGTGCTCTCCGCTATATTATCAGTACAACCTTTTCGTACAGTACAACATGTTGTCAATATGGTAGTTGGACTACTCTGTATCGGTGTCCTGATTAACGGGGTAGCGGGCGTTGTCTGGTTGATGAGTGGTCATGCCTCCGCAACCAATTTCAGCAATGTGAGCGATTGGTTCATTCGCCTGGGGGATCTGAAAAATCCTGGTAATATTGCGGTCTTTGGGGCCGTGGTGTATTCCTTTCTCGGCATGGAAGTCCCGCTCAATATGGGTGCAGAGCTTGTGGCAAGAGATGCCGGGCGCAGGAAGATGCGTAAGCTGATTTTACAGCACCTCTTCTGGGGCATATCGCTGGTCGTACTCGGTTATCTTATCGAGACATTCTCGGTACTAGTCGTACAAGGACACCACGCTACGAATGATGTCTTTGCCTTTGTGAGGACGGTAGATCTGGCTCTTGGCAAAGGTTTTGGCAATATCGTGGCGCTGTGCATCATTCTGTATTTCATTATTGAAGTGACCGTCTATAACTATGCATACGCCCGCTTGCTCTTTGTCGCTGGCATTGATGAACGTTTGCCGCTGAGTATGGCGAAGCTGAATAAAAATCGTGTTCCTGCAAATGCTATTATTGTGCAGACGGTGCTGGCTTGCGTGTTCACTGCCATTTCGTTTGTGGTCATTCCTCTTTTCGTCAACAATGCAATGGATCTGGCCAATGAGATCTACAATGTCAGTCAAGCTGCGGCAACCTTGTTGTGGGTTGCTTCAACCAGTGTGCTCTTTTTCAATTTAACGGCGCTCTACTTCCGCAATAAGCGAGCATTTCATCAACAACGCATCTTTCCTATGTGGATACTCTGTTTGAGCATAGTGGTCGGTACGGTGGCGAGTGTGGCGGCAATTCTGGATACGCTTTTCTATTCATGGATTGTGGAGCAGATTTCAAATCAACAGTGGCGCAATATTGTGGGTTCCATTACGCTCTTGTGTCTGGTCATTGTGGGTATCGGCAGCATGTATGCCAGTAGCAACGTTGGCTGGGAGCTGTTGGAGAAGCAGACTGAGCAGGAAGCCCTACAAAAGAGCACTGGACCACTCAATCCGCTAAGAAACGCTGTAAAAGAGGGTGTCAGGACTCTTTAACCGATATTGGTCCCTTATGGGTGCTCTGAGGGTGAGCATGAATTTTTTGCATGCCCCTCGGTGCGTGTAAAACCGTAGTTGCGCAATTTATTGCGCCATGCTCGCCATAAAATCATCGTAGCCATGCAATTTATTGCATAAGGTGTGACAATTCATCATTGTAGCCATGTAATTTATTGCATAAGGTGTGACAATTCATCATCGTAGCCATGCAATTTATTGCGCCTGTGGTATAAACAAAGAAAACAGGCGCAATAAATTGCGCAGCTACGGTATTTTATGGCGAGCACGGCGCAATAAATTGCGCGGCTACTTTATACCTAAACGCTGCTCTACTGCTGCAACAAACGCTGTTGTAGTCGCATTTCCCCCCTGGTCAACCGGCAACACCGCACCTTCACGATACACCTCAGCCAGTGCAGACTCCAAAGCACGCGCCTGCTCGACATAGCCATAAGTGGCAAGCATCATTGCACCTGAGAGGAGCATAGCAGTCGGATTGATGATATTTTTACCAGCCAGATCAGGAGCCGAGCCGTGCACCGGCTCAAAGTATGCGTACTGCTCACCGTAGCAGGCGCTGGGCGAGAGTCCCAGCCCACCGATAGTTCCACTGGCGGCATCAGCCAAAATATCACCGTGTTCGTTACCAAGTACAACAATATCTAGCGTCTCAGGTGCTGCGATGAGACGCCGCGCCAGATCGTCAATTAAGTATTCCTGATAGGTTAAGCCGGGGTGCTCGTGTACCGCATCGCGTACAATTGTGCGGAAACGACCATCTGTGCGCGGTAAGATCGAATACTTTGCCCCCAATGTGACGCGACCAGGGTAGCCCTGCTCTTTGCGGCGCAGAGCCTGCTCACAAGCAGCAATGGCAACTCTGCGCATCTGTTCATCCGTGCTAACACGTACAGCATAAGCACCAGTCTTCTCCACAGGAGGTGCCTGCCACCAGGATGCACTGCTGGCCAGTGTTGCCAGCTCTGCCACATCGCCTTCGCGTGGTGGATACATGCCTTCCAGATTGTCACGTACGATCACGTAGTCAATCTTTGCAGGTTCCAGCATGGGACTGCGATAGCCAGCTTGCCAGCGTACAGGACGAATGTTCACGTACGTTTCTTTGCCCCAGCGCAGATACCACAGAATCGGCCTGCTAGGGCCACCACTGGCACCGAATAGTGTGCAATCGGCAGCATCGATCGCCGCCCGTGTCTCAGCTGGAAATGTTTCACCGTAGCGGGCCTGGGCGGGTCGTCCGCTTAATGCTTCAGTAAAGCGTATGTCAGGGGCGAGTTGACGCAGCATGGCGATGGTAGGCCGCATCACTTCGGGTGCGGCATCATCTCCGTCAATCACACAGACATGAGGTGGCTGTTGTAGGGTACGTACACTCATCGCAGGGTTCCCTCGCGGCGAATATACTCGATGATGCCGCCCGCCTCGACGATACGCGCCACGAATGGGTCCAGCGGCTCAGCCTCCCAGACCTGATCCGTGGTAAGATTGTGGATACGGCCAGTGGAAAGGTCTACCTCGATGCTCTGTCCGTCCTCACTCGCCAGTACGGCCTCTTCACAGATCAGCACGGGCAAGCCAATATTCACTGCGTTACGGTAGAAGATACGCGCAAAACTGCGTGCAATCGGCAGCATCGATCGCCGCCCGTGTCTCAGCTGGAAATGTTTCACCGTAGCGGGCCTGGGCGGGTCGTCCGCTTAATGCTTCAGTAAAGCGTATGTCAGGGGCGAGTTGACGCAGCATGGCGATGGTAGGCCGCATCACTTCGGGTGCGGCATCATCTCCGTCAATCACACAGACATGAGGTGGCTGTTGTAGGGTACGTACACTCATCGCAGGGTTCCCTCGCGGCGAATATACTCGATGATGCCGCCCGCCTCGACGATACGCGCCACGAATGGGTCCAGCGGCTCAGCCTCCCAGACCTGATCCGTGGTAAGATTGTGGATACGGCCAGTGGAAAGGTCTACCTCGATGCTCTGTCCGTCCTCACTCGCCAGTACGGCCTCTTCACAGATCAGCACGGGCAAGCCAATATTCACTGCGTTACGGTAGAAGATACGCGCAAAACTGCGTGCAATCACGACCTGTACACCACACCCCAGGATAGAGGATGGGGCATGTTCCCGCGACGAACCACAACCGAAGTTATGGCCAGCCATCAGCACATCACCGGCCTGCACCTGTTGCGCGAACTCCGGTAGTACTTCACATAAGCAGTAGCGTGCGAGCTGTGCACGGTCCGTTGTTACGTTATAACGTCCCGGTATAATGACATCTGTGTTAATGTTATCGCCGAGTTTCCATATGCGACTCATAAGTTTGCTATCCCTTTCCGTAGCGGCGCAATTTATTGCGCCGTGCTCCCCGAAAAACCCGTAGTTGCGCAATGTATTGCGCCTGTTTTCTTTACTTGTGCTCCTGGCGCAATACATTGCGCAACTACGGGTTTCTTTTACAAAACGTTACGAGGATCAGTAATATGACCAGTCAAGGCCGTCGCAGCCACCGTTGCGGGACTACCCAGATAAATCTCAGCGGTAGGATCACCCATACGACCGGTGAAGTTACGGTTCATCGTTGTTAACGCTCTTTCACGGGGCGCGAGTACACCAAAGTGACGGCCAATGCAGGGACCACAACCAGGCGTACCAACGGATGCACCAGCCTGGGCAAAGATCTCCAGATAACCCAGGCGCATCGCCTCCAGATAGATCTCACGTGACGCTGGAATAACCACCATACGGATGTCAGGATGAAGCGTCTTGCCACGTAGGATATTGGCTGCAACTGCAAGATCATCCAGGCGTCCATTGGTACAAGTACCCAAAAAGACCTGATCAATCTTGATCTGCTCTAGCTGCTCAGCGGGCACGACATTGTTGACATCCGGCGGGCAGGCCACTAGCGGCTGCAACTTGGAGGCATCGATATGAACTACGCGCTCGTATGTGGGATTATGCGCCGACAGCATCGGATATTCCTTATCGGTACGACCGCGCAGCCACTCTACCGTGGTCTGATCTGGCGCGACCAAGCCCGTTTTACCGCCCATTTCAATCGCCATATTGCAGAACGTGAAGCGCTCACTCATCGAGAAACGATCTACAAGATCACCTGTGTACTCTAGTGCACGATAGTTAGCACCGTCAACACCAATGATACGCACCATCTCTAACGTGACATCTTTGGCATAGACGCCGAAGGGCAGTTCGCCCGTCATATGCACATTAATCGTTGACGGCACACGGAACCACGAGCGGCCCGTTGCATAAGCGACGCCGATATCGGTCGAACCCATACCAGTGCCAAAGGCCCCAAAGGCTCCATAGCTGCACGAATGGCTATCCGCACCAACGATAATAGAGCCGGGTATAACATATCCACGCTCAGGCATCACCTGGTGACAGATACCCTCCTGCAAAATGGTCAGGTCCTGCTCACGAGCAAAGGTGCGCGTCTCCCGATGCAAGGTTGCCGCCGCAATCGTTGCCGCTGGGATAATATGATCGAACACGATATGTGCGCGCTCTTTATCGAACACGCGACCGCCTTTCTCCTGTGTTAGTTTACGGAAAGCCTGAATAGCCAGCGGTGTCGTCGTATCGTGGCTCATCACATGGTCAACATCTACAACAACCGTCTCGCCCTGTACAACGGGACGACCAAGTTTGTAGCTAAAGATCTCCTCAACTAGCGTTCCCATCCATAATTTCCTTTCCTATAGTATTGATTGCGAATAAAAAGGTATCGCAGTTTCATCCTCTCAGGACATTCTAGTGCATTTCTTCTTGACTCATGAGGATTTGGTGTGTATACTTCCCCTCTAGGCAGGCTGAGGGGGCCGCTGTCCCGTTGGGGGTTGAAAAAACTTGCGAATAAAGGTATCGACTTCATCCTGGCTCAGGGAGCCTGCCTCCGCTCGCTCCTTGAGGGCCTGGGTGAGATGGATTATTTCGTCTCCACTTAGCTGAAAACCAAGCGTAGAGGCGCGATGCCCAACAGCATAACGCCCGGTGAGACGTGAACCGACCTGAATACTACGCGCCAGACCAAAATCCCCCGGATCAAGGATTTCATAAGCGCGTGGATTACGCAGCACTGCCTTAGTATGGACCCCCGCCTTGTGGGCAAAGGCATAGGCGGACGTAATCGGCATATTAAACGGAATGTCGATGTTGAGAGCACGCGCCACATACTGATCGAGTTCGACCAGTCTAGTAAGATCGTACTCGCTCAACATTTCGGGATAGTGTATATACAATTGTGCGATAATCCCGCTCAACGATGCAATACCGTTGCGCTCACCAATGCCCAATACAGTGACATCCAGAGCATCGGCCCCTCCTTCAAAAGCCGCAATCGTATTAGCAATTGCACAACCAGTATCATTATGGGCGTGAAATTCAATGCCAACGTTTGGATAGCGCTCGGAGCAAATGCGAATAAGACGCTCAACCTGACGCGGCGTGGCAATCCCCACCGAGTCGGGCAAGCCAATGCGCTGTACACCTGCATCAACTACAGCATCAAAGACCGTCAACAGATCGACAATATCACTACGAAATGCATCCTCAGCCGAGAAACGTACATAACGTCCGGCGGCAGACACTTTCTTAATCAATGGCACAGCATCGGCAATAATCTGCTCAATATGCCGACCATGACTGAATGAACGCAGCTCAGCCGATGTGCCAAAGAAGAGGTTCAGGCCATAAACCGGGGTATCTAGCGCCGCCTGCACATCTGCTTGAACGCAGCGTACATGGGCCAGTACTCTGGCGCGCAGTTCCAGTGCACACAGCGCCCGAATCGCCTGCGTCGTCTCTGGCGAAGAGATCGGCGAGGGCACTTCTAGATAGGGGACGCCGATAGCATCCAACAAACGCGCAATATGTAAGCGCTGCTCTAGCGTGAAGAAAGCCCCGGAAAACTGCTCTCCCTCGCGCAACGTGGTATCGACAATAGCCAATGATCTCATCTTGTCACACTCCTTTGCTGCGCAAGTTCGCTCAATACCCGTGTTAGCACATCAATGGCATGGTGGTATTCTGTAAGGCGTATGTGCTCATCTGGCGTATGATCGAGGCGCGAGTCACCTGGTCCGTAAGCAACGATGTTCTGTCCCCAAAACGGACCAACAACATTCATATCTGATGTGCCAGTTTTGTATTTAAATGTAGGTTGCGCTCCTGTCGCACGAATAGCTGAGACGAAGCTGCGCGCCAGGGGTATAGTGCGTGACGTTTGAAATGTTACCTCTTCACCGGAAAAGCTCAATTGCACGTTGTCTTCATCGCCCCAACGTTCCAGTTCTTCACGCAATGCGGCTATATCAAAGTTGGGTGGCAGGCGATACCCAATGCATAGTAGTGTGCGATCCTCCATGCCATCCTGAGTGCTATTGATGCTACGTAATGTCGGCATGAGCGAGGCAAAGGCCGAATTACCTGCGTGCTGCCGATTCCACTCGTCGGCATGGTTGCGCACACGCATCCAGAACGTTGTGGCAACTTCGCTACTGCTCAGTTGTGGTCCCGCGCTATGGCTGGATGAACGCGTCACCGTGCCATCTACCAGCAGGCGTCCCTTGTAGCCAATCGTCACGTTTTGACTACCGCTCGGCTCACCAATCACACAGGCCAGTGGCTGGTAGCGCTCTATGACGCCACGCGCACCACGCGAGGTTGCCGCCTCTTCCTCCACCGCGCCAACGACGACAATAGGACGCGTAAGATTTCCTGCTTGTGCCAGACGCGCCGTTGCACAGACAAACGCGGCCAGCGGCCCTTTCGCATCGACTGCACCACGTCCATAAAGGGCACCCTCTTCGTACCTGATCGGTACCACGCCGTGCACTGTATCCATATGTCCCAACAATACGACTGGCTGCTCGTCACAAGCGTCACGATGGGTGCTCGCAATAAAATTGCCAACCTCGTCCACATATGCGTGCAACCCGCGTTGCTGTGCCTGCTCCGCCAGGTAGTGAGCCAGTGCGCCTTCTTGTCCTGAATAACTGGGAATGGTGAGCATACTATGCAACAGAGCAATATCCGCATCAGCTTGGTAAGGCTCCCCCTCATCCCCTTTCAAGGGGAGGTTTTTTTGTGCGTCCCCTTCGGGGGCAGGAAGAGAGGGAAGATCAGGGGACTCCCCTGAAAACCCGCCAGGGGCCGCGCCCCTGGAACCCGCTGCCAAATTACTTACCCCTGCCACTTCTTGACCCTGTGCACCAAGCACATCAGCAATAACAGTCAAAACAGTATCCAGTTGCTCCTCAGTGATAACCAATGGGGGCAACAGACGTAGCACGTTGGGGCCAGCAGGCAGAGCAAGTATACTGCGCTCCAATAATGCCTCAAGATACGGCTGTACCCGTTTTGTCAGCTCGATGCCAATCATCAAGCCGCGCCCGCGTACCTCGCGGATGAGAGGCGTGCGTAATGAACGTAAGCGCTCCAGGGCAGTTGTACCCAGACGTGCTGCTCGTGCGGGTAAGTCTTCACGCTCGATAATGTCAAGCGTTGCCAGCGCGGCCGCACAGGCTAAGGGATTTCCGCCAAAGGTGCTACCGTGAACGCCTTTGCTAATACGTCCGCTCTCAATGACACGCTGTCCCAGGCCGATCGCACCTAGCGGTACACCACCACCCAGTGC
>VBJK01000559.1:0-2857 GCA_005879655.1 Chloroflexota bacterium
AAAGTATTCGCAAACCTCGGTGTTGACCTGCATAAAGCTCGCCGCGCCGTAGAATCTTTTATAGGTCGTGGTGATCATATCGTTCTCGGTGAGATCGGCCTGACTCCCAGTGCCAAAATGGTCATCAAGCTGAGCGGGGACTGCGCTCGCCACCTGAATCATCACGCTATTGGGACGGAACACCTGCTGCTCGGTCTGATTCACGAGAAGAACTGCATTGCTGCTGGTGTCCTCGAAAGTCTGGGGATCAACCTGGCGCAAGTACACAAGCTTACGTTTCAAATGTCGAATCAAACTGGGCAATCGGAACCATAGCCCGTGTTCTGTGCCTCGGTTGCACCTTCCATAAAAGCCTTTTCCATGTATTTCTTTCAACAAATAAAATACGCCGCTGCAAGGCGGCGTAAGGGACCTAAATAGTTGCTATGAGCCTTTGCGGCGTTCCAATGCAACCACTGGAATCAGACGGCTCGTCTTTGCTTGGTAATCGGCAAACCCAGGGAACTCCTGCTCTTGTTTGGCGTACAGCCGATCCCGTTCCTCTCCGGTGATAACAGTAGCAGTGGCCTCGAAAGTCTCGATTCCGCTCCCGTTCCCGATCTCAACAGTTACTTCCGGGTGGGCTACTAGATTGTGGTACCAGTCAGGATTGGTGGGTGCGCCAGCTTTGGAGGCAAATACAATCTGGCGCTCGCCATCTGGCAAGTAGACCAGTGGTGTCCTGCGACGCTGGCCGCTCTTGGCTCCTATCGTCGTAAGCAGAAGCAAGGTTTTTCCCTCGAATGGTCCACCGACCTTACCTGCATTTGTATGGAATTCCTCGATTACTCGGCGGTTCCGGTCATTTGGATCAGTCATGATTCCCTTTCCTTATAATACAGCATAATACAGCGGTTGTCAGAAAGTTGAACGGAAGGCGGGGCAAAAGAGCCGTCCTATCAAGCTCAAATCACGGTTGCTTTTCACGCTCAGTGAGACGGTTCTTTTGCCCTGATGGCTTTCAGACGCTTCACCCCAATTTTGTGTCTATTTCAGTTTAATAAAACGAGATAACCTGAAGAGTCAATCCGCAAGACACCATTACTATTAGTTGTATGAGAGTATTCAAAGATACTAATATAGAACTGAATCGTTACTCATTTCAGAGTTGGATTGACTAATTGGTGTATTTATATTTTTTGAATAAAGATAGTGGAAGGTCATAATCCATGAAATGGTATCCCTATGGTCATGATTTTGGGAATGCAGAAATTGGTGGGGTTACAGTTATTAATGGGAAAACGTTTTGTCTCAGTATCCCAACTGCATTTGCCAAAGTTGACACAACAGCTATGCGTAACCTTGGCATCAATGTAGATCAGTCTGACGTGCATATAATGCAGTTTTTTGATGAAGAGGTGGCATATGCTGTTGGTGATTTAGCACTGCAACAAGCGGTAGATGTATATAATGGGCGTGGTGATATCCAGCGCTATGCCAGCAAGTATAGTCTACGCGCCCTGTTGACGATAGCTGCTACGATTATCCCCGACCCCGAATTTGCCCTCTATGTAGTGACTGGCTTACCTGCTGAAACGTATATTAAAAACTCTGCGTTGCGTAGCACCATTAAGACAGCGCTTGACGGTACGTACCTTTTCACGCTCAATGATGAAAAGACGCCTCGACGTGTGACTATTGATGTTGCGACAGTTGTCATGGAAGGTGCTGGCGCACTCATCGCTTATGGTGACAAATCAGCTAGTAAGACAAGCGAGAGCGCTGTTATTGATATCGGCGGATCAGCAACACAGATGATGATGGATGCTTTTGAAAATAAATATGACCGTCCACTATCGTTGCGAGAAGCACGCGAAATTATGCATGCATACGCGGGGGAAGAAGCCCTTGTTCGCTATCCCGAGATTTCCGCATATGGGGAAACGATTGGTAAGTACGAACTAGAGCGCATGGTGAAGGAGGCCGTGACCCAGGTGGGTAGCGAGATCGTTTCATTTGTTGCAGCGGCTTGGCGACAGAGTGATCGCGATGCAGTGGCGGCCAGCTTCAAGCCAGTTCTCAATATTGGCGGTGGTGTCTATTACTTTTATAATTTTCTGTGACAGCGTATACCGCACCTTTCTAGGCCAGATGATCCTATTCATGCAAATCCTCTTGGTTATTACAATCTTGCTGGTCGTCTCTTAATGCGTAAGGTGCAGGCAGAATCCAATAGCAGTGTTATGGCGACTGCTGTACGTAGAATATAGCAAGTTGTTCAATCAGGTGTGCTGATTTGCCTGACGAGCCAAGTGAGCTATATTTCTCTAGCATTGGGGAGGTGCGGTTGATGTTGGTGATACCGGGACAAATCTTTTAGGGGGTGCTGCCCGGATGATCTGGTGGCATTCCTGACCATATCTGTTACAGCTAACAAGAAAGAGAAGATTGGATGTCACAAACCTCTTCGGAAAAATTTCTTTATTTTACAGTTGGCCTCCTGAAAGGCTCTGCTACGCTAGAGGCACTTCGGCAGGATGCCACGAAGTATCATATGATTGACCATCCCGGTCAGCTTATTGCCCTCCGTCTTACGGAATATTATGAGATGATGAACCAAGGTACTGTCCAGCCTACTACCGTACCTGTACCTGCTGTTAAGTTATCTCCAGAGGCTGAAACGACCGTACCCAATGAACAGTCATCCTCAGCGGAAAATCGTGCGCCACAGAGATCAGTTCCCGTATCTTTTCCATCTCCCGCTGCCCTATTAACCACTGTTCAGTCGCAGCCAGCACCAGTGGGACAGAACCTTAGGCTACCTGCTGATACCCATGCTCCGTCTACGAGCAACAGTGAGTCCACAAGTGCCCTGAAT
>VBJK01000559.1:2964-4048 GCA_005879655.1 Chloroflexota bacterium
CAATAACGTAGGGGCTGTGGCGACCGCTGTAGGGGTCGTGCAAACCTGTGGCGCAAGGCACACAGGCTACAGTTCCTGCCCGAGGTCCTCACAGATCATATCCTATTCTCAGAGGAAAGCGGATTGCCTATGGATAGTTCTCTTCAAAGTGCGAATATCGCCGTGGACGACTCGTCTACATTCCTTGATCGTCACGCAGAAACAATGGACGCAGAGGAGGAACATCATATCCATTTGCCTAACCCAAGCTGGTGGCCTATGATATTAGGCGTTGCCATCCTGGTGGCGGTAATTGGATTGTTGTTCTTGCCTGAAAATCCCTGGTTGACTATTATTGCAGCGCCATTTGTACTTTTTGGTATTATGGGATGGGCACTAGAAGATCCAATGGCATCACCAAAGGAGCAATTTGTTCCCTCTCTGGAGACAGAAGACGCACAGTCGAGATTTTTCATCGGTCAGGATGTTGTTGATAGAGATGGTAACATTGTTGGTTCGGTGGAGGCACGTTTTAGCCATTATATTCTAGTCAATATCGGCGGTCTTGTACGGCCTGCCTACATTCCTCATCGTCTTATTGAGACTGTGAATAAGCACTTTATCCGGCTGAGTATAAACGAGTTTGAGGTGCGCCAAAAGGGTCTACAAAACGTCCCTGATGACCTGTACGATGATGTCCCTGAGTATGATGTTCCAACAGTGAAGGGTGTACCAATGTTTGCACGTGGTCCTCTCTCTCCCGCAGAGACAGGTCACTACAACTATGGTCCGAATTTCCCTGGCATCAACACTGATGCTGCTGGTTCGTATCGCCCCGAAGAGGTGCGACCGATCCCCCAGAAATATGTCAGTGATCGTCGCAACATCTATGCCAAACGCAAGCCAGTCGCTCCTCAGGTGCTGACTTCACATTAAGAAAAGTAAAAAGGATGTAGGGTAAACACCCTACATCCTTTTTACTTTTCTTATCTCCTGCATCCGCTCAAATCCATGCTTTAGGTGTTGCAAAGGTCTTTAAACATGGATTTGACAGTACACTTGACAGTAGATCGCCTCAACTTGGCTTCCGAAACAGAGTATTTAT
>VBJK01000560.1 GCA_005879655.1 Chloroflexota bacterium
TAGCGTTGACCGTGATGCGTCTCTTCCCGGATGACATTCGCAGCGTCATCCTCGATTCGACACTACCCACGCAGATCAAACTCTTTAACACGTTACCAGCGGTCCGACAGCACGCCTACGATACACTGTTCAAGGGCTGCGCCGCCAGCGCCACATGTCATGCCACGTATCCACAACTTGAGTCCGTGTTTTACCAACTGGTGACAGATCTCAATGCCAAACCGATCACCTTACAGGATGCCAAATATGGTCCAGTCGCCCTCGATGGCGACAGCCTGGCAAGCTGGGTCTTTGTTATGCTCTACGTGACGCAACTTATTCCTTACTTACCCAAAGCCATTATGCAGGTCAGCCAGGGCAATTATGATCTCATTTCGCGCCTCTACGGCGTCCTTATGCTGCAAAACGATGTCAGTGATGGCATGTATTACTCAGTGGAATGCGGTGAAGATATGGCATTCACCACTGCTCAGGATCTATCAAGTGCAGCGGTCGGCATGCATAAAGAGATCCAGCCACAAATGCTTGCTGACTTACAAACCCAATATCGCCTCTGCCAGCTCTGGGGCGAGCACCCGGTACCAACAGTGCAAAAGCAACCTGTCATCAGTTCGCTACCAACACTGATCCTGTCAGGCGAATACGATCCCATTACGCCCGCATCAAATGCCAAGCTGGCGCTGCAAACGCTAAGTCATGGCTACCTGTTCCAGTTCCCGGCCACCGGCCACGGCGTCTTCAATACGGATAATTGTCCCGATACTATCGTCTCGGCCTTCCTGCAACAGCCTATGACGAAACCTGATGGCGCTTGTATCGCCACAATGTCGGCACCCAATTTTAAATAATGTCAGTTGGTACTAGAGAGCAGGCACTCCCACCGCGTAGGGATGCCTGCTCTCTGATTAACCTCATGCGTACCCACAGAAGGTGCGTTGGGCCTCTTATCGGGATGAAGCAAGTTTGTCTGTGTTGTAGCCTCATTGCGTGGATCTGAAAAGTAGTACATGAATAAAAAATAAGCATACGCAGATAGATAATATCACATTAGACTGTACGTTTGGAATATAATATGATCCAAGCTTAAAACAAGCTACACTAAAAAATATTGATATTGCTACATTTAATAACAGATGCCTGTTATAACTCAACAATAGAAAGAGTAGAGATAGCAAGATAAAAGTACATATCATTACTATAAGATGGTTATACCATAAATATATCCCTAATGAAACCAAAAAAACATCTAGAATAAGAAAAAGAACCCATCCGAGAAGCGGCAGACCTTTCCCATATCTCCTATTAAGTGACCTTTTACTTATAAGCTTCCGGTATGTTGGCCCTAACCCTGGGAACTTTACGTTTCCTATAAGATCTCGTATTTCCTCCCATAACAAAGAGTTGTTGATGGTGCTCGGAAGAGGTCTTACTCTATGCGAACCTACATCACCAGTATCATGCAAAGTCATTCTCCCATTTGACCTGTTTCTTGTCCATTGCTAGCGGGTCGGGCAGGAGTTTGCCCACTTGGTCTATTCCTTGCCACTCCATTGTTGGAAGCAGGCGGCGCAAGTCTAACGTTACGTCTGTTTTTTGGCGTGTTATCAGTCACGCCCAATTGTTCAAAGAGTTCATCTATAGGACTTGTTCCAAGAATATCGTGAATCATAGGGCTGATCGCTTCTACAATCTCTGCACATGCTCGCTCTACATTACCTAAGCTTACAGGTCTTCTTCCTTCTGGCAATACTCGTAAATGGCTAAAGGGTGCATCAGTGATGTTCGTAGGTCTGAGCAAAATAGAGATAACCTTTGCTTCTCCTTTCCCATCACGTTCTATTGCCCTCATCACGATGCCGTGCCAATAATCCGATACCATAAAATCCGGGCTGATCAAAAGGAGTATGAGATGAGCTGTTTCAAGACGCCTCTCAACCGCTTCTTTCCAGTTTTGCCCAGGCTTAAGATCTCCAGTACACCAGTCATTAATTAACTTTTGCCTCCTTAAAATGCTAAATTGATGTCTTAATTTATTTTTCAAACGTTCATCCTCTTTTACCACTGCATAACAGTAAAGGATATTAACGCTGTGAGGACGTTCCTCTGTAGATCTCATGTAATACTCCTCTTAAATTTGGCAGAAAGAAAGCTCTCTCTACTACGCGACACACAATGAAAAACTACAGAGTACCATGATACGCAAATGAGAACACAGATAAATAATAAGACAATTTTATTCGATACTATCTTGTAGGTCAAGCCTGCAAATATCATATAAAATGATAGACGTTTTTGGGCCTATGTTCTCAAAAATAAGGGACATCATGCCTGAGACAAGGCAACGGCGAACAGGGTTTGTTGCACTTACTTAGCTGGGTTAAGTATCAAAAACTTCACCATCACCACCAAAGCTTCACCATAACGTAACCGAATCGTTACTTATCCCTACTGCCATATTCTCATTTGGTAATATATATTACATCTTGGTGCGTCTATATATAGATGCATTTCATTTAACAGATGTTGTTAACTGCATAGCTCTCTCTTTCTATCAATTACAGGACAGCTAGCTCAATGGTTAATGCGCTGATCGATGTCTGCTGCTGCCAAGACCAGCAAGATGAAGGACTGCTCAAGCAGTTCGCTCTGTCTGCGCGTTGCGCTCAAACGATGAGCACGCCTCGCTACCTAGTGCAGAAACAAGACAGGTAGTAGAGCTTGGGGTGGCATTTGGCAAAGCCTCGCCTTTCGGGGTTTGGGGTGTCCCCAAAGTTTCCCATTCCCCAAAGGGTTTTGGGATTGTGCACTAGCTCTATCATTAAAGATAGCAAAGTTACTATTTACTAATGGAGGACTGAAGTTGAAAAATGTATCCGTTTTCAGAGATAACCATATTCTACTCATACTAATGCTATTAACTTGTAGCGTGTTTTTTGCAAGTTGTAGCGAGATTGGCAGTAGCAATTCAGCGCTCACACCAACTGCTACACCTACTACTCCTATTACGCCGGTTGGAGCAGCAACGACGTGTTTGACCGTCAATTCCCCCTCACTGAGCAAGCTGGCAGATGGAAATTATCAGCTAGTGGATACTATCGACAATTGCGGCGAGAAGGATGCAGGTCCCCTGAAGATCACGACACAGATAGACGCTAAGACAACTCAGCTAGAGACGAGTCTGCTAGGGCCTGCTACTATTCCAGCGCATGGCAAGGCAACGTATCATAGCTTCATGGGTCAGGCCAATGGCACCAATAAAGAAATT
>VBJK01000109.1 GCA_005879655.1 Chloroflexota bacterium
TTCCAACTCACCACCACCGAATTCTTTCACGAGGTCCGCTCCCACCTGACACCAACGGGTGTGGCCGTCTTTAATGTTGGACGGACAAGCCAGGATTTTCGCCTGGTTGAAGCCATGGCACAAACAATGCATACCGTCTTTCCCAATGTCTACATCATCGATTCGCAGCGCTTCTTCAACAGTCTGATCATCGTAACGAATGCTCAGACCTCATTGGAGAATTTTCGCACGAACCTCGCCAATATAACGAATCCTTTGTTGCATAGCGTGGCCCAGACGAGCCTGACCTCCGGCCATGTGCGGCAAGAGCAGCATGCTGCTGCCTACTTCACCGATGACCGAGCGCCCATCGAGCAAATGATCGACCTGATCATTTTTAGCGAGGTCGAACGGAGTCAAAAGTAAAGAGACGGGATGACAGGTCATTTCGCGTCTGCTAGCAGCACATGGTACAATGACGAAAGAGTTTCGCTATTGGTAAAAGCTATTTTTCCATGTGCATCTCTACTCCTGTTCAGAAAGGAATGTATTAGAGAAGTTATGAGTGATCAGCAGGGGTTCCCTCCCAATTACTTTTATCATCAATTGCCCAACGGGATTGAAATGGTCGGCCAGTATATGCCGAGCCTCAGTTCGACGACCTTTGGTTTTCAACTGGAGGCAGCGGTTGTACACGAGCCAGAGGAGAAACAGGGGCTTGCCCACCTCTTCGAGTATATGCTCTTTCAGGGCACCAAACAAAAGAATGCACGGGCACTCAACGAGGCGTTTGAGTCGCTAGGTGCACGTAAGGGCGCAGGCACAGGACTGGAGACAGCGCAGGTATGGGCGAGCGTTGTTCACACGAAATTTGATGCTACGCTTGAGTTAATTCAAGAATTGTTGCTCACCCCTACATTCCCCAGCGAAGAACTGGAGCAGATGCGCAACATTGTCTTGCAAGAGATTCGCCGCCGCGACGATGAGCCGACGAGCCGTATCTCCGAATTAGTACGCGCCAACTTCTATCACGGCACCTCACTAAGTCGTTTGCTGCTAGGCACAAATGAAAGTGTACATACTCTAGCACGTCAGGACTTGCAGCACTTCTGGCAAGCGCGTTACCAGCCCAACAACGTCCTCTTCTCCATCGCAGGCAAGTTCGATTGGGAGCACGTTGTCGCTAGAATCGAGAGCCTCTTCGGTTCCTGGGAAGGTGATGCCTCACCCTCACTCGAACAGCAGCCTCGACCAAAGAATAGTGTCTCGGTAGAACATCAGGAGAGGAAGCAGGAGCATATAGCATTAATGTTCCCTTTCCCCAACTATGTTGACCCCGATTACTATGCCGCGATGGTCATAGCGGAAGTGCTAGGTGGGAGTATGGCCTCACGTCTATTCGTCGAGGTACGCGAAAAGCGAGGTCTCGTCTACGGTGTCTCTGCGAACCTCGTCAGTACCAGACATATTGGAGCCATGCGTGTATATGCGGGCACGACACCAGAGCAGGGACGTGAATGCCTGCAAGTCATTGTCGATGAGCTACGTAAACTGGGACAGGATGGTATTACCAGCGACGAGCTAGAGCGGGCGAAGGTGCAATTGAAAAGCGAGAATGTGATGCGTGGTGAGGGGTCTGGTGCGCGTATGAGCGCAATCTCTCGCTCCTGGTGGTACGAACGCAAGCTCAGAACCATTCATGAAGTGAAAGAGGCTATTGACTCCGTTACCCTCGATCAGGTAATGCATGTGGTGCAGCGCTTCCCTACACTTCACCCACTAACCATCGCAGCTATCGGACAGCTGACACATGACGAACTGGTAGGCGATACCCTACCGTTCTAACCGTAGAAGAGCAATTTATTGCACCATGCGCACGCGCAAACACCCGTAGCCGCGCAATAAATTGCGCTTGTTTTCTTTGTTTGTGTTCTTGGTACAATGAATTGCGCTTCTACGTTAAGCGGGGTTCCAAGGGGCCTTGCAGCCTCCTTGGTGGGGTATGGGCTATCCCCAAATACCCCTTTTCTTCCCTTCTACCACCGAAGGCGGTGCTGGAGAAAAGAGACCTGAGTAGTTACAAAAAAAGATGCGCACTCTGTAAGAGTTAAGCACTTCACACGCAAATTGTGATATATTACGCTGCATGATATTATAGATCAGATAAGATAGGTCGTATCTATGCAAAATGGGAAAGGTAGCATTGGGAATAGCTGTCAGATTAAACGATGAAGAAGGACCCCTTATGGACGCAATACAGTGTAGCAACTGCGCATCTCCAGTATCAGAACAGATGCAGTTTTGCGCAAATTGTGGGCAATTGCTGCACAATAATACCAATAATACTATGATGATGTCTAGTTTCCCTCATCCCTCTGTAACGCCCCCAAATGATGCGAACACCATCAAGTATAAAGAGCACGACGAGGATGAAGAACGAAATGGCATTGTACCAGGGGGGTTATTTTTACCAGGAACCGCAACACCAGTACAAGGCTCATTCCCTCCCGGTGGGGCACCATACGTACAAGGCTCATTCCCTCCCGGTGGAGCACCATACGTACAAGGCTCATTCCCTGTAGCCGGGGGGCCATCTGTAGATGCGCCATATGCACAAAGCCCCTTCTCAAGTGGTGCGCCATCTGTAGATGCACCATACGTGCAAGGAACATTTCCACCAAGTGGAGCACCATATGCACAAGGCTCATTCCCGCCAGGCAGCACGCCATACGTACAAGGCTCATTCCCGCCAGGTGGCACGCCATACATGCCAGGAGCAAATCCCTCCATGCCTCCGTTTGGGGGACCTCCACCAGTCTTACAGGCTCCAGGGCAATCACCTGGCGGCATCACACCACCGAGTAGCGACGCCACTCCACCCATACAAAAACCAGGACTACCTACAGGATGTCTTCCAGCTACACTGGCCATCGTAGTAGTTTTGCTTATTGCCCTGAGTGCGTACTTTTTGCATCCGCCCGCCTCATCATCAGCGCCACCAGCTTCAGCCTTGCAGATCGTTGATGAAACCGGAGCTTATCCAGGTGGCACTATAATCGTGGCCGGTAAACATTTTGTGCAGGGGGGAGCTGTCACCTTTACCATCAATGGGGCAGTAGCCGCCAGCGACTCATATCTGGCGCATGGAGGCCAATCACCGCGTGCCAATACTCTTGCACTGGTGAACTTGGTCAGACCAACAACAATTGTAACAGTTAAAGCCGATGGCACATTTGAGACGAACCTCGTCATTCCTGACTCCTTGCCAGCTGCAAATACATATAGAGTGCAAGCAGCAGAACAAAATCAGCAAGCAGCCACGACTGCCTTTGTAGATATCGGGGCAAAAACTCCTCAGTCAACGCCCACACCCAATGCCACACCATCACCGACTGCGACACCTAGTCCCACCGCAACGCCCAATCCAGTCCCTAATTACGTACCAACCCTAGAGCCAACACCTATACCTACGTTCGTGCCAACGCCGACGCCGACACCCAGCCCAACGCCATCACCAACGCCAGACCCAACTGCCACGCCAACGCCAGACCCAACTGCCACGCCAATACCCACGCCGTCAACGAGGCCAACGCCAAAGCCAACGCTCATACCACCAACACCAGCACCGACGCTGACACCCATAGTGATATACTAAGCGGCAAAACGGAATAAAAAGGGTAATTACTCAGCAGGGGTTCCAAGGGGCCTGGCAGGCCCCTTGGCGGGGTGCGGGGTGTCCCCGCCTCCTCTTCCTCACCCCGCCGCCGAAGGCGGCACAGGAGAAAAGAGGCCTGAGTAGTTACTTATCAAGAACAATTAGCTGCACGAAATTATCACGGACCAGAGCATAAGATTACGCGGTGTACGTCGTAGAAGTCAGTCTAAGAGGGAAATAAGGGAAGGTACTGCCCCAACGGTCAGTTTTTTATTACTTCTTTATTGACAAGGAATGTATGATCAATTATCATATAGAGCCGGTTAGATGTGTACAATTCACGTCTGCGGATCATAAATATGCACCAGACTCTTCATCTTTATGCATTCTTAATTAACTAAATCAATAGTAGTATCTAGGAGCATAACTAGTTGAGTAAGGGCTTGAGCCATGAAATTTGCGAAATCGTTGCGGATAAAGCTAACCGTTCTCTATTTGCTTACGAATATTATACCAATAGGGATTATAGTTTTTGCCATGCCATGCTACTATCAAAGTGTACTTACGCGAGATACACAAACATTAACGGATGCTACATTGACCTCCCTAGTAAGTAATATCGATACCTATCTTGATGATCTCGATCGCTTAACATTAATACCCTATTTCAATGATGAAGTGATGCAAGCCCTCAAATGGAAAGCTAACCCCTTTGCTAGTCAGAACCAACAGCTTCTCGCTACTCAGACTCTTTCCACAACTTTTTTTAAATACTTACAAGAGGCTCGCACAGATATTCTCAGTACCGTCGTCTTACCATTAGACGGTTCAGTGTTCATTGCGGCAAGAGATCAGCCTTCGACCAGTCGCGTAGCTAACTATCCCTTTTCTCAGCAGCCATGGTACAAAAGTGCTAAAGAAGCGAATGGAAAGGTTATTTACATCGATCCTCACCCACAAGATTACGTACCAGCGCATTCCGCCTCCCAAGTCTTTTCTGTGGCATGTCTGATTAAGGACCCCGATACTTTTCAACCGCTGGCAGTTATTATGGCAGATGCAGATACAAACATCCTCCAGAAGATTATAAGTAAGATCAAACTGAACGTAAGCTCTATCATCGCCATTTTCGGAACGGACGGGCAACCTATTTACTCCACGGTCGTCCCCTTACCAAGGCAGATTCGGCAAGAAATAGCACACAAGTCAACTCTTATTCATGCTTCTGAAGACGCTTATATTCCTGTCATAAGACAGACGACGATAGCTCAATGGGATGTGGTTATTTTATTGTCACAGTCAGAAATCAATGCAAACGAGCGCTGGCTGTATATGGTGGGCATACTATGTGCCATTGGCGGGTTCTGCCTGACATTGCTGGTCTTTGGTTTTCTTTCGCCGAGGATCATCAATCCATTTCGACAAATGATGGATGTAATGAGAAAAGTGCAAGCAGGGGATCTACAGACACACATTGTCACGCAAGGAGAAGACGAAATAGCAGTATTAGGCAATGCTTTCAATACCATGCTTGACCAGCTTAATGATCTGATCGAGCGTGAATATAAAGCTACATTGAGCCAGCGAGACGCTGAATATCGCGCTCTTCAATCACAAATTGAGCCGCATTTTCTCTACAACACCCTCAATGGTTTTATCGCATTAAACCGGCTGAGTCAGAGACAAGCATTGGAAAGTGCCATTCTCTCACTGAGTGCCATGCTCCGTCATATTCTGAGCAATGAAGCATGGGTCACACTCAAAGATGAGTTTCGTTTCCTACACAAGTATTGCGATCTTCAAAAAATGCGCTTCCAAGAAAAGATGATGTTTGTCATCCAGTATGACGATGCACTGGCCAACTTCAAAATACCCAAGGTGCTTCTGCAACCTCTTGTGGAGAACGCTGTTATACATGGCATGGAGCCAGCAGCTTACCCTTGCACATTACAAGTTCTTGCTCTATTGAAGAGCGAGCATGATGCACCAGCTTTGTGGATCTCTATCCAGGATAATGGAGTCGGTTTCGATGCCCAGGCTCAACAGGACAATCTTGGGCTGGGTCTCTCCAATGTGCGAGAGCGTCTCAAACTCGCGTATGAGCATGCTTCTCTCTCCATCACTAGCCAGACGGGAGAAGGCGCTCAGGTGGTGATCGTGATTCCAGTAACTGAAGGTGAATTATGAAAATTCTCATTGCAGACGATGAAAGTCTGGCGAGATCTGTGCTCAAGAGCATACTACAGGAGCTGGACTTGCCCCTAGAGGGCTTGAAGGAAGCTGTTGACGGCGAGCAGATGATAGAACAAGTAAAACGCTATGCTCCTGAGCTTGTGTTCGTCGATATACGGATGCCCAAGTTGAATGGTCTTGAAGCCATCGAAGAGGGGAAAAAGTTTTCCCCCTATACAAGATGGGTTATTCTTACAGGCTATCCTGAATTTAGTTACGCACAACAAGCCATCAAGCTTGGCGCTTCTGATTACCTGTTAAAACCGGTTGATCCAGAAGAAGTAAAAAAATTAGTGAATGAAGCTAGGCGGGGAAATACAGAATGGCTTCTCAATCGTAACAGACAGTTTGAAAGTCAAATAGCAGACCTCTATCAAGGCTTGAGTTCCCTTCAGCAGGAAGACCAAGAGAGTTTTCTCCTCAAGGCTCATTTCACAGGGGCGGTCTTTTGCATTGATAGCAACTTAATAGAAGTCGCTAAAGCTGAACGACGGAGAGACTTCCTCCAAACTCTTCACACACGCCTTGACCATACAGTCGTAAGCGAATTAAGACAAGCCCTTTTCACTCTCTCAAGTGGAGAATCTGCACTAGTAGTCGCATGGGAACCTACACGATATATACAAGGCAAGCAGTACCTTTCCACACTTTTATATCCTCTCAAAGAGCTTTATCAACAATTCAACGACAATAATTTTTGCATTACGATATTAGAAACAGATGATTGTTCTTCTTATAACGAGTTGTATGAAAAGTTGAACTGTATACAGCATTTCTCTCTGCTTCGTACTATCTGCGGCATAGGAAAAACGTTGTATATAGCAGACCTGGTGCAATATACGACACAGCAAGAATTATTAGAAGTATGTAGCATTCTCATCAAGATCAGCGATTGTTATGGCAAAAAGACCTATTTGAGCTTTATGAAAGCTCTAGACACATTGGAAAGTAAGCTTTGTGAAAATAACACACTCAATCACCATACAAAAACATGTATAGCTAATTTTCTTAACCGTACTGTTTCCTGCCAGTTAGAGGCACACCAGGATACAACCTGCTGGAAACAGGTACTACAAGCTTGTGGTGAGGAACTACTGATTGATGAGCAGAAGAAAGATAAACAAGATATTGTAGATCAAGTGGTATCGTTTATAGATGAAAATTACATGTTCGAGATAGGCGTCGGACAGATCGCAATGCAGCTTCATGTGACGCCGAACTACCTCAGCTCGCTTTTTCACAAAAAAATGGGGATGACTTTTATGAAATACCTGACACATGTTCGTATGCTGCGCGCAAAAGAGTTGCTCACTGATTCTAAGCTATCGATTCAAGAGGTTGCCGAGCAAGTTGGGTATTACAGCAGTCGTCATTTTACGAAGACATTTACTGAACTCTTCGGTTACTATCCATCAGATTGTCGAAAAAAAAGTATAAAATCAGGTGCTCTGCGCTTAACGGAAGAGACTGTTACAAAAAACTAAGCACTTCTGGAGATCAGCAGTCGCACGCATTTCATGTAAGGAGACTTCTTATGTTGTTTAGCCATGATCACAGAACAGAAGATTTTAATGACAAGGGTACTAACGGCTTGTCACGCCGTGCCTTTCTTGAACGCACTCTGGCTCTTAGTGTGAGCAGTAGTGCTATGCTCACTGCCTTGAATGCCTGCGGCAATACAGATTCAGGAAGTACCAGCACCAACCAGCCAATCACACTAACTGCATGGGACTACTGGATTAGTGAGAATGCCAAGGTCATGCTTCAGCGTTATGATGATTTCCACAAGCTTCATCCAGGAATCAAGATTGAGCGCACCTACGTCCCTTACGCTGATATGAATCAGAAAGTGCTGCTAGCGACAGCAGCAGGAACGTTGCCAGACCTGATTTTTGTAGATACCCTTTCTCATCCTACTTACTCCGCTAATGACGTGCTCCTGGATCTCACAGAGCGGATAAAAGCGTGGGGGCAAATCGATCAATATTTTCCTGGCATCTTGCAGTCTTGCTCATGGAAGGGCAGACAATATGGGTTGCCAGATCATAGCAACTTGTTAGGATTGTACTACAACGTCGCTATGCTTGAAAACGCAGGGGTACAGCCACCGACGACATGGGCTGAGTTGCGCAGTGCCGCTAAGCAGTTGACCAAAAAAGGCGTCTACGGGTTTGCGACAGCAGCAAGCAAAACCATGGAAGGGACCTTTGAGTTTCTCCCCTTCCTGCGGCAAGCAGGAGCAGACTGGGGCACTCTGGATAGTCCAGCTGCCACTCAAGCACTTCAGTTCTTAGTTGACCTGATCAATGATGGCTCGTTGTCAAAAGAAGTGATCAACTGGGCACAACCTGAATCGATGCAGCAGTTCCTCGATGGGTCAGCTGCGATGCTCCAGAATGGAAACTGGCAGCTTTCTACATTGGAGAAGAAAGCGAAGTTTAAATGGGGAGTAGTTGCCTTACCGAAGGGTCAAACTCATGCTACTAGCCTTGGCGGAGACAATTGGGCGATCTTCAAGACAAGTAAATATGCTGATGCTGCTTGGGAGTTCATCAAGTTTACACAGGAACCCCAGCGTTACAAAGAGCACGTCATTGCTATTCGGGCATTGCCTGGTCGGAAGGATGTTGCGCAAGATGCAGTCTGGCAGAAAGATCCAAGACTGAACGTCTTTGTCAATCAATTCCCTTTTGCGCAGACTGTCGGCGGAGGACCAAATGCCTCGAAAATCTCTTCTCTATTTGCACCTGCTCTACAATCAGCCCTCATAGGTCAGGTGTCTGCTGCTGATGCACTCAAGCAAGTGTCTGCGAGCATCAAGTCTCTACTTTCCTAAATCTACCCTTTCAGGGCAATCCCTTGTGCTTGCCCTGAAAGGAAGAGGAGGATTTATCTGGACCAATACCCCAAGCCTTGAATAGAAATGAGCGGTCTCATAGTAGTTTTACTCCATACAAAAGTGAAGGTATCTATGCTAGACTTATAGAAGGTCATAGATTGTGCTTCACAGATTTCATTGGGTTTTCCTTCCTCTGTAGCATTAAGAGAGTTTTGAGATAATGCTGACCTCTAGATAGGAGTGCTAGTCATGCGGCCATCTGTACTATCCTCATCTGTGCATTTGAAGAGAGGAAACATACAAGACTATTCCTCTCCACACTGTATATTGATAGTAGATAAACATGTTGGTATTGCCAAAATGCTTAATTGGGCATTTACGCTAGAAGGATACGATAGCGTAGCCATTGAGGATCAGAGTTGGATAAGCCAGGCCCTTGCACAAAAACATCATTTCTCAGCTATTTTGCTCGATTTAAGCAGAAATCTATGGCTCAATAGAGACGCTTGCATTGACTATATAGAAGAACAATGGAGTACGTTCTACTATGGGAACCCACCACTGATTGTGCTCACCACAACCTCTACCCCAGATAGACATGTCAATGGCTACCCTCTTTTCCACAAACCCTTCTATGTTGGTGATCTTATTGCCAAAGTCAAGTCACTAGTTTCATATATCCCACCAGAGTTTCCGGCTCTCCATCAGCATCCTGCCGAGGAAAAGCTATAAAAAAACCTGCTCATTTCGTCGGGCAACATTACATGCATTGGGGTCTCTATCCTTGTAGGGAAAGAGACTCTCTCACGTCTCCCCCTGCACAGACCGTTGGCTTAGATCGCGTGTAAAGCCAGCCTCCAATTTTGCTAGCCATAGTCGTTTTTTTAATAGTGTTAGTACGAGGCGCGGCCAGTTCGGTATTTTTGGCTGCAACGTGATCGGCATGACAAAGTGCAACACCTATAGGAAATAGTATACAAGGAGGCACGCAATCAGTTACACTCACCTTACCTAAACGATATTGTTATTAGCGGACAATAATACTGAGCAATCTCTATGCAAGAATATTATGCAGTGAACCGTGATGGTGGTGGCAAGATTATCGATGACAGGAGAATGGGCAGATTGTGAAGAAACCTGCCAAACCATCTATCCAACCGTTACGCTTACCAGCATTTAGGTGGCTGAGCGCATCGGTGAATGCAATTTTGAGGGAAATATATGGCCCAATGGAACAATTGCCAATCTGTAATGTTAATGTATTCCCAAGTTGATGAACGTTGTAGAAATCTGATACGGACTGTGTCAATACCTGTAGTGCTTCCTACAACTAACATCTATGACCTGGGAATTCCCATCTCAAGGGGGGAATAGGCACGCATATGAATATGCCACCAAATGGTTTTGATATGTCGGCGGATGATGATCGCACGGTGATTGCGCCACCTGACTGGTCGCCTGTCGATCCTGCACAAATGCCGCCTGGCCAAATGCCACATGGCCAATCCGGCTATGAAACGGCATTTATGCCTAATCCTGATATGAGCAGACCCTTTAGCGGTCCCCCCATGGGGCCTGGTATCCCTAACACACCTCCTATGTGGAGTGGGGCTGCATCGCCGCACAACTCAGGAGCCTGGGGGGCTACCGTGCCTGAAATGCTACCAGTGCCCCCAGCAGGATGGGATGCTGGCCCGATGCCCGGAGCAATGGAGCCGGGCAATTCGTCACCAGATGCTCAGCCACAGTGGCAAATGAGCCGCAAAGGGTGGATCGCAACTATTTCGGTAGTTGCAGTTATCTTCGTACTTATCTTTGGACTCGTCTGGCGCTTACTGGTACCAGCCAGCATACAGCCAAAATTGACCGCACTTGGGACAGCACAGGCGTTTCCAGGCGGGCTGGTCTCACTTCATGGCTCGAATTTTGAGCCGAAAGGTACGATAACTTTCAGCGTTAATGATACGCCCGTCACTGCATTTATCCCAGGGCCGCAGGGAGGTCTGGCAGGAGCTACTGGTGGTCCGTTGTTTAGCAATGTGCTCGCCTCCCACGTCAATCGCACTCTTCCCTTTGATACTTCTGTCACAGTTGCTAGCGATGGTTCATTTGATGCTGCCATCACTATCCCAAGGTCCCTCTCTCCATCAGATACATATCGTATTCAAGCGACTGAGCAAGGAGTGCAGAAAGTTGCGGCGGCTATGTTGGAACTGCAAGGCCAAGCTCTCCCCACACCAACTGCTACCTCAACAATGCCGCCCATTGCCACTTACGCGCCATCCGTGACGCCTACACCAACCAATACGCCGACGCCAACACCGACGCCAGGACCTTGTGTCACAGCGTCACCTCACCTGCTAACCTTCCAGGTGAATGTCCTCGGCGTGACACCTGCATCGGGGACTGTGGTTATCGCGTTTTGTACTGTAGGTACGGTAGGTGTTACAGCCAGCCCAGGTCTAACAGTCTCACCAGCTCCCATTTCGTATGCGGCTCCAGCTGGTGCACCAGTCACCATTACACCTAGCTCCACCATCACTCCTGGTACCTACACAGTCACCTTTACACCTCCTAGCGGTAGGGCCTACGATACGGCCACAATCTCTGTTGTGGTAACTCCCGGTCCCGCTATCACACCAACATCCGCGCCATTGCCAACACCAACATCCGCGCCATTGCCAAAACCCACACCCGTGCCAGTGGTAACACCCATGCCAGTGGTCACGGCAACAATCTGTCCAATACCTAAGAAACTTGGTTGTTAAAAACGCACTAAGCAAGGGTGGGCGGATCGATGTTTCTGATCCGCCCACCCTTGCCTATTATCCCTTACGCAAATCCCAAGAGACTCAAATACCCATAATTTTGCGGATATATTGACGGGTCTCGAAGGGTATGTAATTCATCCAACTAGCACCGCCTACCTTTACGGCGCGATCTACGGTCCCACCGCCAGAGTTATAGGCAGCAAGTGCCTTAGCATAATCCCCATTGTATTGCCGAGCCTGATTGGCCATCAAACGCGCTGCTCCCTGTAAGGAGGATATGGGGTCCCAGGGGTCAACACCTAGCGAAGCGGCTGTACTGGGAATAAATTGGGCAATCCCGATGGCACCGGACGGTGAAACCGCTCTTGGATTAAAGCCACTCTCAGCATTAATCTGTCGCACAAAGTAATCTGGACTGATGCCAGCATTAATGGCATCCTGGCGTGCAATAGCAACATACTGACTGGTAGGTAAGGGCATATCTACCGTGTTCTGTGCACCTGGCTGGAACACATTATGTGCCGCAATACTCCAACTCTGCTGTTGCGCGATGGCCCAATCGATCACCCCATTGATCAATGGTAAAGTGCCGTGATTGTCTCCTAGAGGGGAGAGCGACAGTAACGTGATGAGCAGAAAGAGCAAGAGCGAGGTCAGTACAACAGCGGAACGCAGGTGTGGATGTATACGTTGCTCGCTCTTTGTCTTTGCCTTCGCCTGCAAACGTCTTTTTGCACCAGGAATAACTATTGGCTGCCTTGCGGTGGTCGTACTCATGGTTGACTGTAACGCATCGAGCAATGATTGCGTCGTAGCCTTATCATAGACTGGCGTTGTGATTTTGGGTGAGGAGTCTGTTCTACTGGTGGGTTGTATTTGTGCACGAAGCGAAGGTTGTGCTGCCTGATCGGTATCCTGTGTGTTAATCTGTTCCGGGAACATGCTCAACGGTGTTGTCAGAATAGCTGGGGGTGCTTGACTAACACCGGAAAAACACTCTTTTGCCCAATCAGCATCCGAGGGCTGAAAAGACGGTGAAGGACGAAAATCTGACATAAATAAACCTATCTCATTACTATGCTACACTTTATTCTGGTTAGTGCAGAGTCTACCTAAATAGACCGGGGCACGTCAAATTTTTCGCACAATGATGGGTGAAAAGTAATACGTCTTGCTCACAATTTTCATCGCATCATTACAGGTTTATAGGAGGAACAACTGCAAAAAGGGGAGGAACATGCTCGTCGTGTTCCTCCCCCGTAAAGTGTAAAACTAGCGGCCAACCAGTTCAGGTTCTAGTTGAGGAGTTGCCTTGTTGCTCGACCTAGCCACGTGCTTTTTTTCGCTACGGCGTAAGAAGCGTATCGGCAGATAAGGTTCCATTGCCTGTAGTGCGTTTACGTACACCTGCTGGTATTCGTTGATCAGCCGGTTTGCCCCCATTGACCACCATTCGCGGGGAGTAAAATAGGCAGAAACACCGGCTTCCGAACCGCCACGACCATACCACTGGATTAAGTGTAGGTTGTCGGATTGTGTGAGCCAGATGGCCAAATCTATGAGGTCCTGGTTTTCCGTCAATTTGGCCATATTATAGACATGCCCCATCAAACGGAACATGCTTTGTTGCGCACTGTTGCCCAGGAAAAAATCTACCTCGCCACTATCGGCCCAGGTGGTAGGATAGAGTGGTAATGGCAGGTAATGGGCATGTTGCTGATGACGATCAATCAACTGGCTAGCGGTGTAGCATGCAACGTTACGCTGGAGCAATTCACCTGGTAGCGATTTTGCAAAATCGAAGATCCCGCTTTCCTGGCGGTGGTGCTCACCGAACGTTTCAAAATCCCAACCCAGCAGTATATAGTCCCCACGTGCATTGGCAATCCAATCGGCATACGTGTCTGCATAGAGCGGATAACGAGACCATCCGTGGTTGGTAAAGCGAAAGCCGACATCATCGCTCAAGTCTACGTGGCGTGAAAGTAAATAGGGGGCCTGGGATCGCTCATTTTGTACCGGTTTTGCTGCTAGCTTGCTGACGATGCGCTTGCCACGCCCAGTCCTGATTGGTAGAGTATAAGGCCGCTCATCGCCATGAAAATAAAGATGCGTGCTTTCACGCCAGCCCAGCGCCTGTCCACGACCGTCAACCAACATGCCGCGAAAGCCTGCGGTGTCGAGCGCATTATAGAGTGACGCCGACATACACATTTCTGTTGTATCAGTGATCAGCGGGCGCTTGCCAAAGATCTGCTCCAGCTCGCTTGCCATCTCTTGCATACGCAACACGAAGGCGGGTAGGTCGAGCAGGAAGAGAAAACTGTGATAGGGATCAACCCCTATCAGTTCCACGTTCTCTTCCGCTACCAGTTCTTTGAAGAGATCAAGCAACTGGTGATCCCAGGTCATAGCCTGACGCACGAAAGAAAGTGAGAAACCAATAGATAGCCGTAGTCCCTGTCTCCTTACCAGATCCAGAAACATCCGTGTTGCCGGGTAATAACTGCTCTGCGCGACTTTCCTGAAGTAGCGCTCGTCCATTGCTTTATCGAAAATA